>DATMVL010000026.1:0-3396 GCA_035563175.1 Rhodoglobus sp.
GACGAAGGCGAGGATCAGGCCGACGATGCCGAGCGTCTTGCCGGGGTAGTCGCCGCCCGGCTGGGGCTGCGGCGGGTACTGGTTCGGCGGCGCCTGGCCGGGCGGCACCTGGCCGGGCGGAACGGCGCCGGCGGGCGGGTAGGCGGCGGTCGGCGGCTGGTCACCGGGCGGCGGGCCCGCGGGCGCGGCCCATCCCGGTGCCGGCGGTACCTGGGGCGGCTCGTTGTCGGACACGGTCGCGCTCCTTCTCGGACGGGTTCACGGACGACGATCGCCGCCCCTCGAACCTAGTCGAGGGGCGGCGGATGGTCACCCCGCGGTGCGACGGCGCAGCGTCAGCACCAGGCCCGCGACCAGCATCACGAGCGCTGCGCCGGCAGCCAGCAGCGACGGCTCGCTGCCGGTACGGCCCAGTTCCGCGGGACGCGTCGGGTCGGCGGGCGTCGTGGCCGGCTGCTCGAGCTCGGTGCAGGCGATGCTGCCCGCGCGCAACGAGTTGCCGCCGGTGTCGCCGTCGTCGGCCCACAGCACCGGCTTGAGACCGTCGACGCAGAGCGCCCGCGGTGCGACCGCGAAGCCCTCGTTGTTGAGGTTCGGCATGCCTGCGGGACGATCGAAGTACTGCACAGCCTCCAGCGCGCCGGTGGCGCTGATGTCGAAGAGGGCCACGACGCCGCCGCAGGTGTCGTCGCAGGCCACCCACAGTGCGCCTCGCTCGGGATCGAAGTCGAGGTCGGCGACGATCTCGAGACCGCTGTCGACGGTCGCTACGAGCCGGGGCGTGCCGTCGGCGAGCAGGGCGAGCACGTGTACGGCTCCGTCCGCCTCGACTCCGACCGCGAAGAGGCCCGCCCCGTGCCCCGGGTAGTCGGCAGGGTCGTACGGCTCGCCGGTGGTCGGGTCGACGAAACCGCCCTCGGTCAGCCAGCTGTCCGGCAGCCAGGCGATGCCCTCGAGGCCGAGGTTGGCTCCCACGGGCGGCAGGATGCCGGTCAGGTTCCACTCGTCGGTCGCGGTCAGTTCGGCGCCGGCCGCAGAGACGTCGTAGCGCAGCACGCTGAGCCGGCTCACCCCTCCCGCGGTGTTGTCGCGCTCGCTCGAGACGTAGACGCCGCCGCTCGCGCCTGCCGAGGTCACGGCGACGCCCTCGGCGTCGACCGTGCCGGCACCGGTCGGGTACCGCAGCACGCGACCTCGCTCCCAACCGGCCGCCGCGACGTAATCGGTGCCCGACCGCACCAACCGGTAGAGCAGACCGTCGCCGTTGCTGACGGCCCAGACGTCGGCGCCGTCGAAGACGACCCCGCTCACGTCGCCGTCCGCGAGACCCGCCTCATCCGCGACGGCGATGTCCGGGCTGCCCGGCCACGGCGACGTCTGGAGGTCGCCGGGGCACGCGTTCGGGGCGCCGCGGGTGGAAGAGGTGGTCGCGACGAAGTCGCCGGTGCCGTCCGGGCAGCGCCCCAGCGTGGTGGCCGCGTGCGCGGTCCAGGAGGTGGTGTCGACCTGCGTGCCGTCCGCGGAGAACAGGCGCACCGCATCCGTGCCGCCCAGGCCGAAGACGGCACCACCGGCATCCACGACGACGTACGCGCCCCCAGCGATCGTGCTGGCCGCGGGGAACACGTACGGGTCGTTCTCGGTGCTGTCGCGCAGGGTCCAGCCGGCGAGATCGACGCTCGCCGTGCCGTTGTTCTTGAGCTCGATCCAGTCGCCCGGTGCGCCGTCGTTCGACTCGACCTCGTTGATGCGGATCGGGGCGCTGCAGTCGTTCACGGAGCCCTTGGTCGGCGACGTCGTGGTGACGAACGCCGCGCCGCAGATGCCGTAGGTGGTGGAGGCGTGACCCGTCCACGATCGCTCGTCGACCAGGGTCGCACCCGAGTACGCCGTGCCGACGAACGCACCGTCGCCGAGGAAGAGCCGCGCCGAGTCGTCGGCGCCGAGACCGTTGCCGAAGAACGCCTCCTCGACCACGAAGAACCCACCCGCGGGGATGACGGTATCGGCCGGGAAGACGACGTTGTGGGTCGGATCGTCGTCGGTGAACACCCATCCCGACATGTCGACGGGGACCACGCCGTAGTTGTGCAGCTCAGCCCAGTCGCCCGGGGTGCCGAGATTCGACTCGACCTCGTTGACGCGCACGGTCGGCACCGCGGCGGTCGCGCACACATTCGCTGCCCCCTTCGTGCTGGTCGCGGTCTCACCGAACGGGCCCGTACCGTCGGGGCAGCGGCCCCACGTGACGGCCGCGTGCGACGACCACGACGTCGACGAGATCTCGGTCGCGCCGTCGAGGAGGCGCGCGGCATCGGCGCCACCCAGACCGAAGTACACCCCGCCGACGTCGGCGACGAAGTAGCCGCCGGGAGCGAGCACGGTCCCGACGGGCACGGTGAAGCCGTCGGCCTCCGTGCTGTCACGCAGCACCAGGCCCGAGATGTCGACAGGAAGGCCGCTGATGTTCTTGAGCTCGATCCAGTCGGTGGCGTCGCCGTTCGACTCGGCCTCGTTGATGACGACGCGGCCGGCAGGATCGACCTCGCAGACGTTGGCGCCGCCCTTGCTCGACTGCGCGGTGAGAACCAGCTCGCCGGTGCCGTCGGCGCACCGGCCGTATGTCGTGAGGGCGTGGGCGGTGTAGCTGTACGTGACGAGCAGCGCGCCTCGCGCGTCGAACAGTCGGACCGAATCGCTTCCTCCCAGACCGAAGTACTCGTCCGTGAGGTCTGCGACCGCCCAGGCGCCGGGCGCGACGACCGTGCCGGCTGCGAAGGTGAACGGGTTGTTCTCGGTGCTGTCGCGCACCACCCAGTCCGAGATGTCGAGCGGCTCGGCGCCGATGTTCTTGAACTCGACCCAATCCGTGACGTCGCCGTTGGACTCCACCTCGTTGATCACGAGATCGGCAGGCGCCGCGGCGGCGGAGGTGGCCGGGACGAGCGTTGCGACGAGCAGCGCGGCGCCGGCGAGGGTCGCGGCGAGCAGACGGGTGGGCATCGGGCTGTCCTCCGGGTGAGTCGGCGGCCCGACGCCGGGCCGCCCCAGCACTGTCCTCAAGGCGCGCGAACGGAAGGTGAACGGGCGAGGAACTCAGGGCGCCAGGTCCCGCCCGATGCGCGCCAGCACCTGCGCGAACTCGACCTCGCGCCCCGCCGCCGGACCACCCGACAGGTTCACCCCGCGGACGCCCGGGATGCCGAGGAACGCCTCGGCGAGCTCGACCGCCGCCGCGACGCCCTCGCTCAGCGGATCGGTCGCGGCGAGGATGCGGTCGAGGTAGCCGGGCGGCAGCACCATGGCGGGGAAGGTCGCCAGCAGCGCGGCCGACCCGCGATCGACGACCACCGGCACGCACGGGATGAAAGCCAGGTCGGCGCCCGCCTCCCGCGC
>DATMVL010000027.1:0-4604 GCA_035563175.1 Rhodoglobus sp.
ACCTCGGCCACGGTCGCGCCGGGAGCCGCCGCGGCCGCGACGGCGGCGGCGAACACGCCCGCGGCCTCGCGCCCGTAGGAGGACTGGTGCGCCCCGGCGATGTCGATCGCCTCCGCGTACGCCCCGGCGGGGTCGCCGGCGTTCACCAGCCCGACCGGCGCCATGTACATGGTGGCGCCGCAGTTCACGATGTTGCCCACGCCGGCCTCGCGGGGGTCGGCGTGGCCGTAGTGCAGCTTGGCGACGAGCCACTTCTCAGCCAGGAAGACGCGCTGCAGGATGAGCGCCTCGTCTTCGAACTCGGGGATCCAGGTGCGCTCGCCGATCATGATCGGCACCAGGTCGTTCGCCACGTGGAACGCGTCGAGGTGAGTGCGGCGCTTCGCGTACACCTGCACGAGGGCGTGGGTCATGAGGGTGTCGTCGGTGACGTGCCCGTCGCCCTTGTGGTACGGCGCGATCGGCCTGGCGGTGCGCCAGTCGGGCAGGAACGGTCCGACGATGCCGGTCACCCGGCCGCCGTGCCGCTCCTCGATCTGCTCGGGCGTCCAGCCCTCCGTGGCGCCGCCCAGCGCGTCGCCGACCGCCGCCCCCGCGAGCACGCCCGCAACCCGATCCTGCAACCAGTCCATCGTTCCCTCGTTCCTTCCGCGTGGCCGGGGGCGGGCACGCGACCCGCCCCCGGCATGTCGATCCCGCGAACTCAGCCCGTGATCTCGGCCCAGCCGTCGGTCAGCTGCGTGCGCAGCTGGTCGATCGAGATCTGGTCGGCGAAGTACTGCTGGAACGCCGGCGTCGCGATGGTGTCCTTCCACTCGGTGTAGCCCTCGACCTTGAGGAAGGGGGGGCCGACCAGGCCCTCACCGGAGGCGAGGATCTGATCCCAGCCCACCGCATCCGCAGCCAGCTCCGACACCACGTCGCGCGCACCCTGCGAGGAGGGGATCAGCGAGTCGGCGAAGGCGATCTGACCGAGGTTGTCGGCGCTCAGGAAGTAGTTGAGGAACTCCGTCGACTCGTCGACGTACTCGGAGTCGACGTTCACCGAGTAGGTCTGCGGGTTCGCGGCCTGCTCGGCGCCCGCGCTGCCCTCGAGCGGCGGCAGCACCGCCCAGTTGAAGCCCTCGGGCGCGTCGTTCGCGATGTTCGTCGCCTGGAACGAGCCCTGCACCGTCATCGCGACCGTGCCGCCGTAGAACGAGGCGAGCACCTCAGACCCCGACTGCGTGAGCGAGGTGGGGTCGAGGGAGCGGTCGGCGTAGGCCATGTCGTGGATGCGCTGCGGCACCGCGAGCTCGTCGTCGCCGACCTCGATCGAGGCCTCGTCGCCCTCGCCCTCGAAGTAGCCGCCGTCGAAGCCGAGGCCGAGGCTCATCATCGACGCGGTCGGCGAGCCGAGGCCCCACCCGACCCCGTAGCGGCCCTCCGCGGTCGTCGCGGCGGCGATTTCCTGGAACTGGTCCCAGGTCATCGTGTCGCCGGTGGGCACCTCGACGCCGGCCTGCTCGAGCAGGTCGGTGTTGGCGAACACCATGTACGACTGCAGCGTCGACGGGTAGGCGATGATCTGGTCGTCGACGGTCACCGACTCCCAGATGCCCTCCGAGACGCCGTCGCGGAACTCCTCGTCGATGGAGTCGCTGAGGTCGGCGAGGTAGCCGTCGCGCGCGAACGGCACGATCGAGCTCGCCTCGAAGTGGATGATGTCGGGCGCCGTGCCGCCGGTGAACTGGGTGATGAGCTTGTCGTACGCGCCGTCCCAGCCGGCCTGCACGATCTCGACCTGCACGTCGGGGTTCTCCGCGTTCCAGGCGTCGACGATCGAGGTGACCGCCTCCTGGGTGGCGGGCTGGTCGGAGAGCGACTGGAACTGCAGCGTCACGCCGTCGCCCTCCTCGCCGCCGCCGCTGGCGCTGCCCTGCTGGCAGGCGGTCAGCGTGAGGGCTGCGACGCCCACGAACGCCAAGGCGCCGATGCCTCGGATGCTTCTCATGATGATTCCTTTCTCTCGGTGGGGGAGGGGCTCAGCCCTTGACGGCGCCGGCGAGCAGGCCGCCGGTGAGTCGCCGCTGCAGGATGCTGAAGATGACGAACGAGGGGATGGTCGCGAGCACCGCGCCGGCCGCCAGCGGCCCGAGCTGCGTCTGCCCCTCCGCGCCGAGGAACGAGCGCAGCGCGATCGGCAGGGTGTACAGCTCGGGGCTCTGCAGCAGCACGAGGGCGAGGAAGAACTCGTTCCAGGCCGACACGAACGTGAACATCGCGGTGGCGACCAGCCCGGGGACGAGCAGCGGCAGCACGACGCTGCGCAGGATCATGAGCCGCCCGGCGCCGTCCATCTCCGCGGCCTCCTCGAGCTCGCGCGGGATGGCGGCGACGAAGCCCTGCAGCATCCACAGCGTGAACGGCAGCGTGAAGGTGACGTAGACCAGGATCAGCCCGAACAGGGTGTCGTTCAGCTGCAGGGTTCGCAGCACCAGGAACAGCGGGATGATGATGAGGATCGTCGGGAACACCTGGCTGGTGAGGATCCAGACCGTGCCCGCGGCGCGCAGCCGGCCGCGCAGCCGCGCCAGCGCGTAGGCCATCGGCATGGAGAGCACGACGGCGATGATCATGGTCAGCACCGCCACGAGCACCGAGTTGCCGGCCGCGGTGAGCAGGTTCTGCCGCTCGAGCGCGTTCGCGTAGTTGTCGAACACCCAGGGGCTGGGGATCAGGTTCGCGGTGAGCGAGTTGAGCTCCTGCGACGACTTGAACGAGGCCGAGATCAGCCACAGCAGCGGGAATCCGAGGAAGATCAGGTACCCGGCCAACGCGAGGTACTGCAGCGCGCGACCGGCGATGCGACGCCCGTTCATGCCTTCACCGCCTTCTGCTGCCGGAACTGATGCACGAGGTAGAGCGACAGGATGAGCATGATCGCGATCACCAGCACGTCGCCCATCGCCGAGGCGTAGCCGATCTCGCGATTGCGGAACGCCTCGAGGTAGGTGAACAGCGGCGGGATCATCGTGCGGCCACCGGGCCCGTACTCGCTCAGCACGTAGATGAGCCCGAACGAGTTGAACTGCCAGATGAAGTCGAGCGAGGTGATGGCGATGATCACCGGCCGCAGGCCGGGCAGGGTGATGTGCCAGAAGCGTCGCACCGCCCCGGCGCCGTCGACGGCGGCGGCCTCGTGCAGCTCGGGCGCGATGGACTGCATGCCCGCCAGCAGCAGCACGGTCGTCTGCGGGATGCCCGACCACACGCCCACGACGATGACGGCGGGCAGCGCCGTCGAGAAGTCGCCGAGCCAGTTCACCCCGGGGATGCCGAAGGTCTCCAGGAACGCGTTGAGCGGACCGGAGTTCGGGTTGTAGATCATCCGCCAGACGATGGCGATGACGACGGGCGGCATGGCCCACGGCACCAGCGCCAGGATGCGGGTGAGCGTCTTGAAGCGCAGGTCGGTGTTGAGCAGCAGCGCCAGCCCCATCGACGACACCAGCGTCAGCAGCGCGACGGCGCCCGCCCAGACCAGCCCGATGCCGAAGGAGCCCCAGAAGCGGGTGTCCCCGGCGAGCTCGATGAAGTTGCCCAGGCCGATGAACTCGACCTCGGCGTTCCGGCGCAGGGTGGCGTTGGTGAAACCGAGGGCGACCCCGCTGAGCAGCGGGATGAGCGAGAAGACGACGATCGGCAGCAGCGCGGGCACGACGAGCGCGATCGCCTCGCGGCGCTCGGCACGGGCGCGGGGACCGAGCCGGCGGACCTTCGGTGCGGTGGTGGCGCTCATCCGGCGCTCCTCTCCTGCGCGCTCGCGGCGCCGGCCGCCGACGAGCCGCGCACGTGCAGCGACGGTGCCACGGTGACGGTGTGGGCGGCCCTGCCCGGGTCGGCGATACGGGCCAGCAGCAGATCGGCGGCGACCCGGCCGCGCTCGTGGGCGCCGAGGTCGACGCTGGTGACGCCGGGGCGGGCGACCTCGGCGAGCTCGGTGTTGTCCATGCCCGTCACCGCCAGGTCGTGCGGCACCCGCAACCCGAGGTCGTCGGCGGCGTGCAGCACGCCGATCGCGATCAGGTCGTTCGCGGCGACCACGGCGTCGGGGCGGGGGCCGGCACCGCCGAGGGCGTCGAGCGCGGCACGGTAACCCGAGGCGATCGTGAAGTCGGCGGCGGTCGTGGAGCGGCTGCGGACATCCCCGTGCCGCTCGACGGCGTCGTCGAAGCCCTGCTGCCGCAGGAGACCGGGCGTGGTGTCGGCGGGCCCGTTGAGGAAGAGCAGGTCACGTCGCCCCGCCTCAACGAGGTGGTCGACGACCAGCCGCATGCCGGTCACCGAGTCGGCGCGCACGGTGTCGACTCCGACGCCGTCGGGGACCCGCCCGAGCACCACGACCGGTACGGGGCTGGCGGTCAGCGCGGCGACGAGCTCGTCGGTGACGCGCAGCGGCGAGACGATCATCCCGTCGACGTAGCCGCGACCGAGGTCGTGCACGAGATCGACCGTCGACGAGGCGGCGGCCGACGACGAGATCACCAGGCGGTAGCCGGACGAGGCGACGACACGCTCGACGGCGCTCATCATCTCGACGTAGACCGGGTTGCCGATGTCGG
>DATMVL010000028.1:0-2736 GCA_035563175.1 Rhodoglobus sp.
CTGGCCGCGCGCTCGCGCATCCCGCGCAGCCCGAGACCCGCTCCGCGCTGCGGCGGGCCGGGGCGGCCGAGGCCGTCGTCGGTCACCTCGAGCTCGACAGCGTCGCCGGCGTAGCGCAGGTGCACCCGGGCGCGGGTGCCGGGGCCGGCGTGCTTGAGCACGTTCGTCAGCGACTCCTGCGCGATGCGGTACAGGTTGAGCCCCACGAGCGGCGGCACGGCGAACGGCTCGCCCACCTTCTCGAACGCGACGCGCAGCCCGGTGGCGTCAGCGTCGTCGATCAGGCCCGGCAGATCGTCGAGACCGAGGGATGCGGTGGCCGGTTCGACGTCGCCGACGGTCGGCTCCTCGTCGCGCAGCGTGCCGAGCAGCTGGTACAGCTCGCTGACGGCGGAGCGGGAGGAGCCCTCGAGCGCCTCGAGCTGCTGCCGGGCGGCGGCCGGGTCGGCGTCGAGCACGGCCCGCGCCGCGGCGGCCTGCACGCCCATCAGCGACACGTGGTGCGCGACCGCGTCGTGCAGCTCTCGCGCGATGCGCAGCCGCTCGATGGTGACCGCCTGGCGGGACACCTTCGCCTGCTCGTCCGCCAGCTGCTGGGTGCGGAACTCGGTCAGCGCCCGCTGCCGCGCCGACGCGAACGCGTGCTCGCCGAACCACCAGGCGCCCGAGAAGTAGAGCACGTTGATCAGCACCTGCTGCAGCATGAACGCCGCGACCGGGGTGAGCACCCCGATGCCGGGTCCGTCGAAGCCGAGATCCTCGGTGCTCGCGCGGAAGAACGAGATGAGCAGCCACACACCCATCACCAGCACGACGACGACGCGAGCCCAGAGCGCACGTCGGCGATCCGGGTCCCACGCGCCGACGGAGTAGATCGCCATGAACAGCGTGACGTTCGCGATCGTGATCTCGGGCACGCTCAGCTCGCCGAGCAGCACGAACGCCGCCGAGATCACGGCGAGCGCGACCACGGGCGCGACCCGGCGGAACGCCAGCGGCAGCGTCACCCCGGCGAGCACCGCGACGCTCACGATCGGCGACGCCGGATCCTCGAAGATCCCGATCGCCCGCCCCAGCACCAGCGAGAGGATCGCCGCCCCGAAGAGACCCGCCGCGGTCGCGGCATCGGCCCGGCGCTGCCCGGCGTCGACCGGCGGTCGGCGCCAGTCGCGGGATGCGGGGTCCACGATCATCCGACCAACCTACCCAGCGTGCCTGCGCTGCACCTCCGGCCGTGGGCGGAGCGTGGACTCCGTCGGAGGGCGGAGCTACCGTCGGAATCGTGATCACGGATGCGTTCACCCCCACCGATCCGGGCGTGCTGGAAGACCTCCGCGAGCGGCTGCGACGGTTCCGCCCTGTGTCCGCCGTGAGCGACCACGCCGCCTGGCTGACGCCCCTGCTGAGCACCTGGGCCGACGCGTATCGCTGGGAGGAGCACGAGCGGCGCATCGCGTCGTGGCCGTGGGTGCAGTCGGAGACCGCTGTGCCGGTGCGGGCGGTCGTCTCCCGCGCGGCGGCCGATCGACCCGTGGTGCTGCTGCTGCACGGCTGGCCTGACTCGGTGCTGCGGTTCGAGCGCATCCTCGACCAGCTCGGCGACGTCACCGTCGTCGTGCCGGCGCTGCCGGGCTACCCGTTCGCCGCCCCGACCGAGCAGGGCGGGTTCTCAGCGGTGGAGCTGGCCGACGCGGTCGCCGCCGCGATGGTGGACTTCGGATGCCCGGAGTACGTCATCTCCGCCGGCGACGTCGGCTGCGACGTCGCCGAGGCGATCGCCGGGCGTCATCCCGAGGCGGTACGGGCGCTGCACCTCACCGACGTCTCGCAGTACCACTTCCTGGTCGGGCTGCCGGACGACCTCGACGACGAGGAGCGCTCCTACGTCGAACGAGGGCGGCGCTGGCAGCAGGCCGAGGGTGGCTACATGCACGAGCAGTCGACCCGGCCTGACACCCTGTCGGTCGGTCTCGGCGACTCCCCCGCCGGCCTCCTCGCCTGGATCGGCGAGAAGCTGCGCGACTGGACCGACAGCCGCGACGGCCCGGCGTTCACGGACGACGAGCTCCTCACCTGGGTGACGGCGTACTGGGTCAGCGGCAGCATCGGCACCTCATTCGCACCGTACGCGGCCGCGAGCCCGAAGGACTGGCCGCCGATCACAGCGCCGACCGTCTTCACGATCTTCCCGGAGGATCTCGTGAACGCACCTCGTCGCTTCGCCGAGCGCTACTTCGCCGTGGCCGACTGGCGCGAGTTCGACCGCGGCGGGCACTTCGCCGCCTGGGAGCGGCCCGACGAGTACCTCTGGGGCATGCGGCGGGCGGTCGAGCTGGCTAGCGCATGATGCTGCGAATGTCGTCGGCGACCACCCGCAGGTCGTCGCCGAGCTGGTGCCCGCCCTCGGTCGTGCGCACCACAGCCTGCGGGATCGCCGCCGCGTACAGGTCGCGGTGCGCGAACGGCACCACCTCGTCGTCCGGGCTTGCGTAGAGGAACACGCGCTCGGGCAGGGCGGAGAGGTCGTCGGGCAGGTCCCAGCCCTCGATGTCCCAGTCCGGGTCGCCCCCGGGGTACGGCGACGCGATCAGGCACAGCGCGAGGACCGGCGCGCGCACCCGGCCGTGCGCGATGTGCTCGACCAGCGTGAACGCTCCCGCCGAGTGCCCGACCAACACCACGGGCTCGTCCCCGATCACGTCGGTCAGGTCCGGGTCCTCGTCCGGCATCCGCGGT
>DATMVL010000029.1:0-2419 GCA_035563175.1 Rhodoglobus sp.
AGATCGAGCAGGACCGGCAGCGCGCCGAGCGCAACCTCAACGACACCGAGTACCTCGCCCGCGAGGTCGTCGCCCTGCGGCTCGCCATGCAGGATCTGGCGAGCAAGGACTTCATCCGCGCCGAGCTCAGGGATCTGCTGGAGGAGCTCGACGGGAAGAAGGATGATGAGCCCGAGCGCCGATGAGGTGCGCGCCGCGCTGAGCCGCGTCGTCGATCCGGAGCTGCGGCGCCCGATCACCGAGCTCGACATGGTGCGCGAGGTGTCGGTGGATGCCGCCGGCACCGCGACCGTGGATCTGCGGCTGACGATCGTGGGCTGCCCCGCCGCCGACACCATCGAACGGGATGTGCGTGTCGCGGCCGCCGCCGTGCTCGGGGTGACGGCCGTGGAGGTCGCCGTCGGGGTGATGGCGCCCGCCGAGCGCGACGCGCTGGTGACCCGCCTGCGCGGCACCCGCACGATGCCGTTCGGACCGGACACCCTCACCCGCATCATCGCGGTGACCAGCGGCAAGGGCGGGGTCGGCAAGTCGACGCTGACCGCGAACCTCGCCGTCTCGCTCGCCGCACGCGGGCTCGCCGTCGGGGTGATCGACGCCGACGTGTTCGGCTTCTCGATCCCCGGGCTGCTCGGCCTCGGCGGCGCGAAGCCGACGAAGGTCGGCGACATGATCCTGCCGCCGGTGGCGTTCGGGGTGAAGGCGATCTCGATCGGCATGTTCGTCGACCCGGGCAAGGCGGTCAGCTGGCGCGGGCCGATGCTGCACCGCACGATGCAGCAGTTCCTCACCGATGTCTACTTCGGCGACCTCGACGTGCTGCTGCTCGACCTGCCGCCCGGCACCGGCGACATCGCGATCTCGCTCGGGCAGCTGCTGCCCCACGCCGAGGTGCTCGTGGTGACGACACCGCAGCCGGCCGCGGCCGAGGTCGCCGAGCGCAGCGGTCTCGCTGCCCGTCAACTCGGCCAGACCGTGATCGGTGTGGTGGAGAACATGAGCGGCGGCGTCTTCGGCTCGGGCGGGGGCGCGGGCCTCGCCGAGCGGCTGGGCACGCCGCTGCTGGCGTCGGTCCCGCTGAGCGGCGACCTGCGCCAGGGCGGTGACGACGGGATGCCCGTGGTGCTGGCCGCACCCGGCGACCCTGCTGCGCTCGCCATCGCGGGCCTCGCCGACGCTCTCGCGGTGCGCCCGCGCGGTCTCGCGGGTCGCAGCCTCGGGCTCTCCCCGAGATAGCCCCCGGACAGCGGAACGCCCCCTGGTCCTGAGGCAGGGGGCGTTCGGGCTGGGGGCGTCGCGCTAGGCGCGGCGCGTGGGCACCCGGCGGTACCCGTCGCGGACGACGAGGACGACGGTGCCGGCGGCAGCGGCAGCGAGCGCCGCGATCACGAGGACGGAGAAGATCATGACTTCAGTGAAGCACTCGCGACTGTCCGCATCCAGCACACATTGCTTCACCGACCGTTAAGCTGAGCTGCATGGACGTCGCCCGCCTGCAGCTGCTGCGCGAGTTGCGCGACCGCGGCAGCATCACCGCGGTCGCCGACGCCCTGCGACGCAGCCCGTCGGCGGTGTCGCAGCAGCTCAAGGTGCTCGAACGGGAAGCCGGCGTGCCGCTCACCGAGCCGTCGGGCCGCGGGCTCGCGCTGACCTCGGCCGGGCGTGCCCTCGCGCGCACCGCGGACGAGCTGGCGACCGCCATCGAACGGGCGGAGGCGGAATGGGACGAGTTCCGGGCTCACCCGCTCGGCACCGTCACGATGCGCATCTTCCCGAGCGCCGGCCAGATGCTGCTGCCCGGGCTGCTGACCGCGGTCACCGCCACACCCGGACTCGAGCTGTCGGTCGCCGACCTCGACTTCAACGACGATGACGTCTCCGATCAGACCGCGGATGCCGACGTCGTCGTCGTGGACTCCCCCGGCGTGGAGCCGGCCTGGTCGCAGCGCGGCCTCGCGATCGCGCCGCTGCTGCGTGAGCCGCTCGACGTGGCGCTGCCGGAGGGGCACCCTCTCGGCCGGAAGGCGGCGCTGGCTCCGGAGGACGTCGTCGGCGAGACCTGGATCGGCGTGCCGCACATGCAGCCGTTCGACCGCATCCTGCGCGACATCGAGGTGATCACCGGCACGGCCGTGCACCGCTCGCAGCGCATCAGCGACAACGGCATCGTGGAGACGCTCGTCGCCGCCGGACACGGGCTCGCGATCCTGCCGAGGTTCACCACCCGCGACCGCGAGAACGGGCTCATCACCCGTCCACTGCTCGGCGTGCGAGCCTCCAGGCTGATCTCCGCCCTGATGCGGCCGGACCGCGCGCAGCGGCCCTCGGTGCGCGCCGTCGTGGAGGCGCTGCGATCGGAAGCGGAGCGCTTCGCCCTCGGGCACGCGGTGACGCCGGTGGCGGAGCCCGGCGGGCGCGG
>DATMVL010000030.1:0-8605 GCA_035563175.1 Rhodoglobus sp.
GCCCAGCACTTCTCCCTCGAGCACCTCGCCGCCGCCTACGGCTGGGATCACGTGCGGGTCGAGAACCGCGGCGGCCTCGATCAGGCGCTCACCGCGGTGGCGCGTCCGACGATCGTCGAGGTGCGGCTGCCGCGCTGAGCAACCCCCGCGGCGGCTCGAGGCCGCGCACTAGCGTGAGCGGATGGACGAACTGGACTCTGTGGTCTCGACTGCTGTCGGCGACGGTTTCGTGCTCGCGGACGTCGACACCGCATCCACCCCCGGCTTCACCGGCGGCAAGAAGCAGGCCGAGGCGGCGCTCGAGCACAACGCGAAGCGCCTCGCCGAACTGCAGGAGCGGCTCTACGCCGAGAGCAAGTTCGAGGGCACCCGCAGCGTGCTGCTCGTGCTGCAGGCGATGGACACCGCGGGCAAGGGCGGCATCATCCGGCACGTGGTCGGCGGCGTCGACCCGCAGGGCGTGAAGGTGCACGCGTTCAAGGCGCCCACGGACGAGGAGCGCGAGCACGACTTCCTCTGGCGCATCCGCCGGCAGCTGCCCGAGCCCGGGCAGATCGCCGTGTTCGACCGGTCGCACTACGAGGACGTGCTCATCCACCGGGTGCGCGGATTCTCGGAGCCCGACGTGATCGAGGAGCGCTACGGCGTCATCCGCGACTTCGAGCGGGAGGTGGTGGATGCCGGCACCAGCGTGATCAAGGTGATGCTGCACATCTCGCCGGACGAGCAGCGCGCCCGGCTCGAGGCGCGGCTGGCCCGGCCGGAGAAGCGGTGGAAGTTCAACCCCGGCGACATCGACGAGCGGCAGCACTGGCCGGCGTACATGGAGGCGTACCAGATCGCCCTGGAACGCACCGCGGCGCCCGAGGCGCCGTGGTTCGTCGTGCCGGCCGACCGCAAGTGGTACGCGCGCTGGGCGGTGCAGACCCTGCTGCTGCGCGAGCTCGAGCGGCTCGAACCGCAGTGGCCGGTGCCCGACTTCGACGTCGAGGAGCAGCAGCGCCGACTGGCGCAGACCGCGCTCTAGCCGAACGCCCGGTGCTACCCGAACGCCTCCACGATCGGCTTGAACTTGAGCGCGGTCTCGGCGAGCTCCTGCTCCGGATCGGAGCCGCCGACGATGCCGGCGCCCGCGTACGCGTGCACCATGCCGTCCGGCGAGACCTGGGCGCAGCGCAGCGCGATCGCCCACTCGCCGTCGCCGGCGGCATCCACCCACCCCACCGGGCCGGCGTAGCGGCCGCGGTCGAAGGGCTCGAGCTCCCGGATGAGGTCGGTCGCCAGGTCGGTCGGCGAACCCGCGACCGCGGCGGTCGGGTGCAGGGCGGCGACGAGGTCGAGCGAGCTCGAGCCGTCGGCGAGCGTTCCGGTCACGTCGCTGGCCAGGTGCCACAGATTCGGGAGCTTGAGCGCGTACGCGGCCGCGGACGACGAGAGCGCGGAGGTGTGCGGCCGCAGCGCGCCGATCACGCTGTCGAGGGCGAACTCGTGCTCCTCGAGGTCCTTCGGGGAGTGCACCAGCCCGTCTGCCGATCCGGCGTCCTCGGTGGCGTCGTCGCCGCGGGCGGCGCTGCCGGCGAGCACGCGGGCGGTGACGGTGCCGTCCTCCGAGCCGACCAGCAGCTCGGGGCTCGAGCCGATGAGGCCCTCGACGGCGTAGGTGAAGGTGCGGGCGTAGGCGCGGGTGAGGTGCTCGAGCGCGTTGCGCAGGTCGGCGTCCGCCGCGATGCGGCCGATGAGGTCGCGGGCCAGCACCACCTTGCGCAGGTCGCTGTCCTGGATGCGGCGCACGGCGGTCGCGACGGCGGCGGTGAACACGCTGCGCGTCATCTGCCCGTGCAGCATGCGCGCCCGGTACTCGGGGCCGGGCCGGGCGGCGACGAGGTCGCGGTGGCCGCCGTCGACGGTGGTCATGAAGGTGACGCCGTTGCGGCGCCCCACCACGACCTGCGGCACGATGAGCACGCTCGCCTGCTCGGAGTCGGGGGCGAAGGTGAAGCTGCCGAACGCGATCAGGCCCGAGCCCGGTACGTCGACCGTGTCGTCTACGTCGGCCTGCACCGCGCGCCAGGCGTCGGCGGCCTGCGCGATCCGGTCCGCGCCGCGGAACTCGAGCCGCAGCGCCTCGCCGAAACCGATGACGCCGTCACCGGCGCGGAGGAAGCAGAGCGGATGCCGCGGCTCCAGCAACGGGACGAGGGCCCCCACGTCACCGATCGGACGACTGACGACCTGCACACCGCCAGACTACGCGCTCCCGACATCCCTAGACTGTGAGCGTGGGCAGGGCGGACATGGAGAAGGACCCGAGCGAGGTCTCGGGCATGTTCGACGAGGTCGCCAGGAACTACGACCGGACGAACACCGTGCTCTCGGCCGGCAATGCGGGGCTGTGGCGGATGGCCACGGTGCGCGCCGTCGCGCCGCAGCCGGGGGAGCGCATCCTCGACGTCGCCGCCGGCACCGGCACCAGCTCGGCCGCGCTCGCGCGCTCGGGGGCCCGCGTGGTCGCCGTCGACTTCTCGCCGGGCATGATCGCCGAAGGCCGCAAGCGCCACGAGAACATCGAGTTCGTCGAGGCCGACGCGACCCGGCTGCCGTTCGGCGACGACGAGTTCGACGCCGTCTCGATCAGCTTCGGCCTGCGCAACGTCGCCGACCCGAAGGCCGCCCTCGGCGAGATGTACCGGGTGCTCAAGCCGGGCGGCCGCGTCGTGATCTGCGAGTTCTCGAAGCCGCCGGTCGCGATCGTGCGCGCCGGCTACTGGACCTACCTGCGGCACGTGATGCCGATCGTCGCCGACCGGGTCAGCTCGAACCCGGAGGCGTACAAGTACCTGGCCGAGTCGATCCAGGAGTGGCCCGACCAGGGCGAGCTCAGCCAGTGGCTGCGCGGTGCCGGGTTCACCCGGGTCGCCTACCGCAACCTCACGGCCGGGGTCGTCGCCCTGCACCGCGGACGCAAGCCGTCCGACGCGACCGTGCTGGCATCCGTCGCCAAGCGGCGCAGCTACACGCAGCCGATCCGCACCGTCGCTCCGAAGACCGAGTCGTGAACCCGTCCACCCCGGTCGCGCGTCGCCGCAACGCGCTGCAGTCGTCGCTGGGCCTCGGCGAGAAGCTCTTCGCCAGCAGCGACGAGCGCCGGTTCGTCGACGCGCTCGAGCAGGGGCTGGAGAAGGTCGAGGCGGGGCTGGTCGCCGAGATGTCGTTCGCCGACGACATCGCCGACGTGACCGCCCGGTACCTGCTGGATGCCGGTGGCAAGCGGGTGCGCCCCACCCTGACCCTGCTCACCGCGCAGCTGGGCGAGGGCAACAACGACGACGTGGTGCGGGCCGCCATGGCGATCGAGATCACGCACCTCGCCTCGCTGTACCACGACGACGTGATGGACGAGGCGCAGATGCGCCGGGGAGTGCCGAGCGCGCAGACCGTCTGGGGCAACTCCGTCGCCATCCTCACCGGCGACCTGCTGTTCGCCCGCGCCAGCGTGCTCGGCGCGAAGCTCGGCGAGCGGGTGCTCGACCTGCAGGCGCGCACGTTCGAGCGCCTCGTGCTCGGCCAGCTGCACGAGACCATCGGCCCGCGCCCCGACGAGGACCGCATCGACCACTACATCGGCGTGCTGGCCGACAAGACCGGCTCGCTCATCGCCGCCGCCGCCCAGGTGGGCGTGATCTTCTCGAACGCCCCGCAGGAGTACGACGAGCCGGTGCGGGTGTTCGGCGAGAAGATCGGCGTCGCCTTCCAGCTCATCGACGACGTCATCGACCTGTCGTCGCGTGTCGACGAGACCGGCAAGAGCGCCGGCACCGACCTGCGCGCCGGCGTCGCGACGCTGCCGATGCTGTACCTGCGCGAGCAGGCGCTCATCGACTCCGACGCCGACGATCTCGTGCGCCGCCTCGACCGCGACACCACGGCGGCGTTCTACGGCGAAGGCGATGACGCCGAGTTCGCGGCCGCGGTCGAGCAGCTGCGCGAGCATCCGGTGACCCAGCGCACCCTCGACGAGGCGCACCGCTGGTCGCGCGAGGCGGTCGAGGCGCTCGCCCCGTTGCCCGCCGGCCCGGTGAAGAAGGCGCTCACGAGATTCGCCGAGGCGATCGTCGAGCGCAGCAGCTGACGCTGCCGCGCCGCACACGTTCCATCCCGAAGGAGACCCATGACCAAGTTGCGCCTGGCCATCGTCGGTGCCGGACCCGCCGGCATCTACGCCGCCGACATCCTGCTCAAGGCCGAGAAGCAGTTCGACGTGTCCATCGACCTCTTCGAGCAGCTGCCCGCCCCGTACGGACTGGTGCGCTACGGCGTCGCGCCCGACCATCCGCGCATCAAGGGCATCATCGGCGCACTGCGCGAGGTGCTCGACACCGGTCACATCCGCATCTTCGGCAACGTGCGCTATGGCGTCGACATCACCCTCGACGACCTGAAGCGGCACTACAACGCCGTCATCTTCTCCACCGGGTCGATCAAGGATGCGCCGCTGCACATCCCCGGCATCGATCTGGAGGGCAGCCACGGCGCCGCCGACTTCGTCAGCTGGTACGACGGCCACCCGGACGTGCCGCGCGAGTGGCCGCTCGAGGCGAAGGAGGTCGCCGTCATCGGCAACGGCAACGTCGCGCTCGACGTCGCCCGCATCCTCGCCAAGCACGCCGACGACCTGCTGCCGACCGAGATCCCCGACAACGTGTACCAGGGCCTCAAGGCGAGCCCCGTCACCGACGTGCACGTGTTCGGCCGGCGTGGCCCCATGCAGGTCAAGTTCACGCCGCTCGAGCTGCGCGAGCTCGGCGAGCTGCAGGATGTCGACATGGTCGTCTACGAGGAGGACTTCGACTACGACGAGGCGGCCCGCCGCGCCATCGAGACGAACAAGCAGATCACCGTCATCGACCGCATCTTCACCAAGTGGCGTGCCGAGCCGCAGACGGGGTCGAGCCGGCGACTGCACCTGCACTTCTTCGCCAAGCCCGTCGAGGTGCTCGGGGAAGGCGGCAAGGTCACCGGGTTCCGGTACGAGCGCACCGAGCCGGACGGTGAGGGCGGCGTGCGCGGCACCGGCGAGTTCCGCGAGGTGCCGGTGCAGGCGGTCTACCGCGCGGTCGGCTACTTCGGCTCGCCGCTACCCGGCATCCCGTTCGACGAGAAGCGCGGCGTCATCCCGAACCGCGAGGGCCAGGTCCTCGACGACGCCGACGAACCCGTGCACGGCGTGTACGCCACCGGCTGGATCAAGCGTGGACCGGTCGGGCTCATCGGCCACACCAAGTCGGACGCGATGGAGACCGTGCGGCACCTGATGAACGACCAGGCCGACTGGTGGACGCCGGAGCACCCCGAGGAGGAGGCGGTGCCCGAGCTGCTGCGCTCGCGCGGCGTGGAGTTCACCGACCTCGCAGGGTGGCACCGGCTCGACGAGCACGAAATGGGCCTGGGGGGCCCTGCCGGTCGCGCGCGGATCAAGGTCGTGCCACGCGACGAGATGGTCGACATCTCCCTCGGGCGCTGACCCGGGCTCCGGCATCGACCCGTCCGGCGGCGTAGACTGCCGGACGTGAATCCCTCGTCTGCGCTGCCCTCCGGGCGTCGGGAGGTCGTCGGCGCGCTCAGCGCCGGCTCGAGGTAGCCGTCGTTCCACCGGCTGACACCGCGCGATCCGCGCCGCACCTCGCGGCGCCGCGCATCCCGCGACGCTCCGTCGCACCTCGACATCACCGTGCCCGCGATCGCGGGCCGACCGGAACAGGTTCACCTCATGCTCCCCATCCCAGCGGACCGCATCCGCGACTCCTTCATCAACGCCACCCTGCGCGAGCGCAAGTCGATCACGCCGCCTGCTCCCGATGAGCACGAGTGGCAGCACCTCGACTACCTGGGCTGGCGCGACCCCAAGCAGCCGCAGCTCGGCTACATCGTCGTGCAGGTCGACGGCGAGCCCGTCGGCGTCATCCTGCGCCAAGCCGAGCGCAGCCCCCGATCGCGGGCGCAGTGCTCGTGGTGCGAGGACGTGCAGCTGCCCAACGACGTGGTGTTCTTCAGCGCCAAGCGCGCCGGTGACGCCGGTCGTCGCGGCGACACGCTCGGCACCCTGGTGTGCTCGAACTTCGAGTGCTCCGTCAACGTGCGCCGCCGCGCGCCGATGGCCTACGTCGGCTTCGACGTCGAGGCGGCCCGCGCGCAGCGGATCGCCGCGCTGCGCGAGAACGTCCGCGCGTTCGTCACCCGCGTCGCGGCCGGGTAGCGGGCTACTGCACGGCGGCCGTGAGTCGCGCCACGTTGTCGAGGGTGGCGGTGAAGCGGCCGCGGCGCTGCCACTCCTCGAGCGTGAGCTGCCGGCATTCGCGGCGGTAGGCATCCTCGATGCCGCGCAGCTCGCGCAGGAACGACTCGCCGCGCACCATGACCGAGATCTCCAGGTCGAGCGAGAACGACCGCATGTCGAGGTTGCTCGACCCGATCACCGCGATCTCGTCGTCGATCGTCATGTGCTTGGCGTGCAGGATCGTCGGGGCCCGGTACAGGTAGATGATGACGCCGGCCTTGAGCAGCGTCTCGTAGTAGCTGCGCTGCGCGTGGTACACGAAGAACTGGTCGCCGATCTCGCTGACGAACAGCTCCACATGGATGCCGCTCTGCGCGGCCGTGGTGATCGCGTAGAGCATCGAGTCGTCCGGCACGAAATACGGACTGACCAGGATGATGCGCTCCTGCGCCGCGTACATGAGCGAGTTGAACATCCGCAGGTTGTTCTCGCCGTCGAAGCCGGGCCCGCTCGGCACGACCTGGCAGTCGAGCTCGCCGTGGCCGGTGGCGCGGGCCGGAGCGGCTTCGCGCTCGAGCAGCTCGTCGGTCTCGGAGTACCAGTCGGTGACGAACAGCGCGTCGATGCCGGCGACGACCGGGCCCTCGAACCGGGCCATGAAGTCCTTCCAGTGCAGCCCGCGCTTGTGGTTGGCCTTGGTCTGGTAGCCGGTCTCGACGACGTTCTGCGAACCGGTGAAGGCGACCTCACCATCCACGACGAGCAGTTTGCGGTGGTTGCGCAGATCGGGTCGCCGGATGCGGCCCCGGAACGGCAGGAACGGCAGCATCAGATGCCACTCGACGCCCATCGCGTTCAGCCGGCGCTTGGTGCGCTTGAACCCGGGGTACCGGAAGTTGCCGAGGTGGTCGAGCAGCACCCGCACCTTGACGCCGCGGCGGTGCGCGGCCTCCAGCGCATCGAAGAACGGGGTGGTCACGTCATCGAGCAGCAGGATGTAGAACTCCGCGTGCACCGTCTTCGTCGACGCGTTGATCGCCTCGGTCATGGCGTCGAGCGCCTGCTGGTTGTCCGCGTACAACCGCGCCTCGTTGCCGCCGACGAGCGGCATCGAGCCGAGCTTGCGATTGAGCTCGACGATCGGCTCGAGCCACGCGGGCCACGGCGGTTCGCGCTTGACCCGGTCGAAGCCCTCCGTGGTGTCGAGGATGTAATCGTTGATCTGGTGCTGCCGCTGCCGACGCTGCTTGGGCAGGCGGAAGCTGCCGAGCAGCAGGAACAGCAGGATGCCGATGTACGGCTGGAAGAAGATCAGCACCAGCCAGGCGAGGGCGGTCTGCGGTCGCCGGTTGCGCGGCACGTAGACGAGCGCCAGCACCCGGATCGCGATGTCGAGCGCGAGCAGCGCCAGCGCGATGGTGAGGGCCAGCCAGCCCTGATCGATCGTCGCCTGCACGGGCCGCAGTCTATTGGGGGCGCTGCGTCACGCCGCAGACCCAGTTCGGGCCCGCCGGCTCAGCGGAAGTTCACGAACTGCAGCGCGACGTCGAGATCCTTGCCCTTCAGCAGCGCCATCGTCGCCTGCAGGTCGTCACGGCTCTTGCTCTGCACCCGCAGTTCGTCGCCCTGGATCTGCGACTTCACGCTCTTCGGCGCCTCGTCACGGATGATCTTGCCGATCTTCTTCGCGTCGTCGGATCCGATGCCGTTCTTCAGCCCCACCTCGATGCGGTACTCCTTGCCGCTGGCGAACGGATCGCCGCTGTCGAGGCTGCGCAGGGTGATGCCGCGCTTGATGAACTTCTGCTCGAGCACCTCGAGCACCGCCTTCACGCGCTCCTCGGTCTCGGCCTTCAGCAGCACCTTCTCGCCGGACCACTCGATCGAGGCGCCGACGCCCTTGAAGTCGTAGCGCTGCGCGACCTCCTTCTGGGCCTGGTTGACCGCGTTCTCGGCCTCCATCTTGTCGACCTTGCTGACGATGTCGAATGAGGAATCTGCCATGTGGCCATGCTAGGACGGAACCCGTGCGCGGGAGATGGTGGATGCTGACCGCCTTCGCCGTCGCGGTGGTCGCCGCGATCGTGCTGATCGTCGCACTCGCGCCGCGGGCGCCCGATCCGCGAGCGGCTCCCGTTCCGCAGGCCGACACCCCGCCTGCGTCGGCGACGCCGGGCCCGGGCCTCTCCGGTGCGGTCGACGCGACGTGGGCGGCCGAGGTGGCGACGGCCACGGGCATCCCGGAGCGCGCAGTGCTGGCGTACGCCGGAGCCGCCCGCGATGCCGCGCTGAATCGCGAGGAGTGCGGCATCGGCTGGAACACGATCGCCG
>DATMVL010000031.1:0-2403 GCA_035563175.1 Rhodoglobus sp.
CGACCTACGGTCTGCTGATCCTGCCGGCGGTCGCCGCGGCGGTCACCGCCATCGTGTGGGTGGGCCTGGTGTGGCTGGGCTGGACCTTCGACGGCACCTGGATCTGGGTGGTGAGCCTGCTGGCGGGCGGCGTGGCCGCGCTGCTGGTCGCGCTGCTGCTGCCGCGCCGTCGCGTCGCAGCCGACGCGCGCCTGCTTACGCAGCTGTCAGGCGGTAAGGCCTAGCGCATCCATCCGCCGCGTGTGCACTGCGATGAGCTCGCTGAACACCGGCTCGATGCGCGCCTCGTCCGAGTCGTGGTTCGCGCCGAAGTGCAGGACCGATCGGGCGAGCAGCATGGTGTCGCCCACCACCCGCCGCCCCCACATGGCGAGCCGGGCTGCGAGCCGCGGGTTGGCGTCGATCGCCTCCTCGAGCTCGGCGGCGAGCAGCGTGACGCCCCGGCGCCCGCGGAAGATCGCCGCGACGCGCTCGGCGTCGGCGTCCTGGAGGCCCGAGGCGAGCGTCGCGAAGAAGTCGTCGAGGAATCCGGTGGTCAGGTAGCAGGTGACCAGGGTCTCGTACCAGTCGCCGTCGCGGAGGTGGCGCTCGAAGTCGTCGGCGGGTCCGGTGTAGGGCTCCATGGCGTCGGCGGGCGACGTCCCGGTCTCCGCGATCTCGTCGACGAGCGCGCGATGCCGCGCCAGCGTGAGCTCCGCGACCTCCCCGATCGCCGCCTTCGCGGCGACGGACGGCGCCGTCGCGACCGCGCGGGAGAGGTACTCGAACAGCGTCAGCTCGACGTAGGCGGCGCGGCCCAGGAACTCCAGCAGCGGCGGCGTGAACTCCTGCAGCTCGACCCGGGTGGTGACGATCTCCTCGCCCCGGGAGCGCAGTCGCGGCGCTTCCGGTCGCTTGCGCCGGCGTCGGAACCATGCAGCCACCCGTCCAGCTTATAGACTGGGTGGGCGCCCCCCGATTCTGGAGGGGGCCTGCGCGCCTCCGGTTGAACGGGCGCGACTTCCTCACCGCAAAGGCACACGTGACATTCGCAGATCTCGGTGTCGACCAGGACATGGTCGACGCCCTCGCAGCCAAGGGCATCATCGAGCCCTTCCCCATCCAGTCCCAGACCATCCCGCTCGGGTTGTCGAAGCAGGACATCATCGGCCAGGCCAAGACCGGCACCGGCAAGACCTTCGGGTTCGGCCTGCCGGTCATCCAGGCGCTGGGCACCGACCCCGGCCCCGGCGTGAAGGCGCTTGTCGTCGTCCCCACCCGCGAGCTCTGCGTGCAGGTGGCCGAGGACCTGACGCTCGCCGCGTCGAACCGCCCGACCCAGATCGCCGCCATCTACGGCGGCAAGGCCTACGAGGGCCAGGTGGAGCAGCTGAAGGCCGGCGCGCAGATCGTGGTCGGCACCCCCGGCCGTCTGCTCGACCTCGCGTCGCAGCGCCTGCTCTCCCTCAAGGACGTGCAGGTCATGGTGCTCGACGAGGCCGACAAGATGCTCGACCTCGGCTTCCTCGCCGACATCGAGAAGCTGTTCGCGCAGACCCCGCCCACCCGCCACACCATGCTGTTCTCGGCCACGATGCCGGGGCCGATCGTCGCCCTCGCACGCCGCTTCATGAACAAGCCGATCCACATCCGGGCGACGGATCCGGATGAGGGCCTCACGCAGGCGAACATCAAGCACGTCGTCTACCGGGCGCACTCGCTCGACAAGGACGAGGTGATCTCGCGCATCCTGCAGGCCGAGGGCCGCGGCAAGACCGTGATCTTCACCCGCACCAAGCGCGCCGCCGCGAAGCTGGTCGAGGAGCTGAACGACCGCGGCTTCAACGCCGCCGCGGTGCACGGTGACCTCAACCAGGAGCAGCGCGAGCGCGCCATGGCCGCGTTCAAGGCGGGCAAGAAGGACATCCTGATCGCCACCGACGTCGCCGCCCGCGGCATCGACGTGAACGACGTCACGCACGTCATCAACCACACCGTGCCCGACGACCACGACACCTACCTGCACCGCGCCGGTCGCACCGGCCGCGCCGGCAAGACCGGCATCGCGGTCACGTTCGTCGACTGGGACGACCTGCACAAGTGGGCGCTCATCAACAAGGCGCTCGACATGGGTCAGCCCGACCCGGTCGAGACCTACTCGTCGAGCCCGCACCTGTTCGAGGACCTCGACATCCCGGCGGGCACGAAGGGGCGGCTGCCGGGCAGCCAGACCCACGCACCCAAGGAGCCCCGGGCCGACCGCCCGCCGCGCGAGCGCACCCGCACGCGCTCCGGCGGAGGGGACCAGGGGCAGCAGCAGACGCCGCGCGCCGAGGGGTCGGGCACCCACGACGGGCAGCAGCCGCGCCGCCGTCGCCGTCGCACCCGCCGGCCGAGCGCCGGCAACGCGACGCCGCCGACCGC
>DATMVL010000032.1:0-4794 GCA_035563175.1 Rhodoglobus sp.
AGGCGGAGTTGTAGACGCCCGGCGTGAGCACCACCACGGTGGGGTCCTCGACGCCCGCGGGGGCGCTGGCACGGAGCGCGGAGAGGAGCTTGTGCGGGTAGTCGCCGACCGGGCGGACCCGCATGGAGACGAACAGCTCGGGCAGGGTCTGCGCCATCACCCGCCGGTTCGAGATGACGTAGCTGACGCCGCTCGGCACCCGCACGTTGTCTTCGAGCACCCGCCAGGCGCCGGTCTCGTCGCGGATGAGGTCGATGCCGGAGACCTGGATGCGCACGCCGTTCGCCGGCTCGATGCCGGCCGCCTGGCGGTGGAAGTGCGCCGAGCTGCTGAGCAGGCGGGCCGGGATGACACCGTCCCGCACCGCGCGCTGGTCGCCGTACACGTCGGCGAGGAACGCCTCCAGCGCGCGCACCCGCTGCGCCACGCCGGACTCGATCTGGCGCCACTCGGCCTGATCGATCACGCGGGGCACGGCATCCAGGGGGAACGGTCGTTCCTCCCCGGCGAAGTCGAAGGTGACGCCCTGCGCGAGGTAGCTGGCGCCGAGGGCCTCGGTGCGGCCGCGCAGCTCGGCCTGCGTCATCTCGGCGAGTGCGGCGTGGATCTCGCGGTAGCTGTCCCGCGCCTCCCCGGCGCTCGAGAACATCTCGTCCCACGCGCGCGCTCTGCTCTTCGTGGCGGTGGCGCTGTAGCCGTCGAAGAGGTCGACCATGTCCCGAGCCTAGGGCGGCCGTGTTGCGCGGGTGTTTCCGGTTGCTTCGCGCGATCGGATGTGCTGCTGACGCGACGCAGCATCCTGGTCCTGCCCGTCCGAACTCCACGCGACGCTGATACTCAGGCTCACGCCGGCACCCACGCCCACGTTCGCCTACGCCCGCGGCCGTCGCAGGGCCTCGGATCCCGTCGATGCCTCGCCTCGTCGACTCGCCCAACTCAGGAGGAACTCCTGGATTCGGAGGTCGCGCACGTGCCGTGCTGCTCCGATTGGTCTGCCTCCATGCTCTCGTTCGGGCCGGCGAGAGCGCCGCATCACCGCAGCCGCCCCGACTGGCATGCTCGAGCGGATCGGGCGCGGTCCATTGGCGCCATCCTCAGCCCCTCCAGCTCAGGAGTTCCTCCTGAATCGGGCAAGCGGGCGAGGAAAGGCGGCGGGGGCCCTCGACGGGCGGCTGGGCGTGTCGACCGTCGTGCGATGTCGTGCGTCGCCGGGCCGGGGCGTACATGGTGGGAGGGGCTGAGGAGGCGGCCCGAGCGGGCGGTCGCCGCGCGACTCAGGTGACGAGGCCCGCGATACCGGGGCCCAGCAGCAGCGCGGTGGGGACCGCGAGGAGGGCGGCAGCGGCGGTCAGCGCCGCGGCGCGAACGGCGGGGCCGGAGACGGGTGCACCCAGTCGCATGACGCGGTCCCGGATCAGGTCGGGCGACCCGGGTTCGGCGTCGCCGAGCAGGGTGGTCTGCTCGGCCGGCGACGCGGAGCCGACCAACGCGATGGCGCGGGCGAGCACGGCATCGTCGACGACGCGGCGGGCGCGATCGTCGGCGAGCATCTCGACGAGGGCGCCGACCTCGCGCTGGGCTCGGTAGGCGATCGGGAACCACGGCAGCGACGCGTACCAGGCGCGGAACAGCACGAGCACCACGTCGTGGCGCTGCTCCACGTGGGCGCGCTCGTGCGCGACGACCGCGGCCAGCTCGTCCGCTTCGAGCAGCTGCAGCAACCCGGCCGAGAACACCGTGATCGACCGCAGCGGCCCCGGCAGGCAGTAGGCGACGGGGGCCGGATCGTCGATCAGCCGGTCGCCGCCCGCCATCGGCTCGCTCAGCAGGGCGATGAGCCGAGCGTGACGGCGGCGCTGCCGCTCGGCGCGCACCACGGTCAGCCCCAGGTTGAGCAGCAGGTGCCCGCCGAGCAGCACCGCGCCGGCGAGGGCGAACACGTGCCACGCCTCGAACGGTGTCGCCGTGCCGGCGCCGCTCACGAACGCCGCGAAGCCGAAGGCGCTGTCGAGCAGGTCGTCGCCGAACGGGATGAGCCCGAACGTGAGCAGGGCGCCGATCATCGACAGCCCGCCGGCCAGCGCGATCGCCTGCCACAGCGCCAGCGCCGCGGCGGGAGCGCGCGACGGCCAGGCCGCACGCGACAGCAGCACGGGAACCGGCCAGGCCAGCAGCACGGCGAGCGCGGCGAGCGCGATCGACGCGGCGAGCATCAGCGGCGGTCGAGCAGGCGGCGCAGCGCGGCGGCCTCCTCCGGGCTCGCCTGGCCGACGAACCGCTCGAGCACCGCGACCCGGTCGCCCGCCGTGCCGAGCACCTCGTGCATGAGTTCAGCCATGTGGTCCTCACGCGTCGCAGCTGCGCGGTAGCGGTGGGGACGCGACGTGCGCTCCCGCCGCACGAACCCCTTGTTCTCGAGCCTGCCGAGCACGGTCAGCACCGTGGTGGGCGCCAGCCTGCGGTTCTCGCCGGCGAGATCGTCGACCAGGTCGTACGCGCTGAGGGCGTCGCCGGTCGCCCAGAGGCGCTCCATGATCGAGCGCTCGAGTTCTCCGAGTGAGGCCATGCGGCAATTCTACCGCACGTAGAAAAGTCTTCTACAATGGTGTAGAAATCACTTCTACAGGACGTAGAAAGGGGTCGGGCATGGACGTGCTCGAGATCGCGCGCTGGCAGTTCGGCATCACCACCGTCTACCACTTCGTGATGGTGCCACTGACGCTCGGCCTCGGCCCGCTGGTCGCCTTCATGCAGACCATGTGGGTGCGCACCGGCCAGGAGCGCTGGCTCCGCATGACCAAGTTCTGGGGCAAGCTCTACCTGATCAACTTCATCATGGGCGTGGCCACCGGCCTCGTGCAGGAGTTCCAGTTCGGCATGGCCTGGAGCGAGTACTCCCGCTTCGTCGGCGACGTCTTCGGCGCCCCCCTCGCGATGGAGGGCCTGCTCGCCTTCTTCTTCGAGTCGACGTTCCTCGGCCTGTGGATCTTCGGCTGGGACCGCCTGCCCAAGCGCGTGCACCTGGCCACCCTGTGGATCGCGGTGCTCGGCAGCATCGCGAGCGCCTTCTTCATCATCGTCGCGAACTCGTGGATGCAGCACCCGGTCGGCGTCGAGCTCGTCGACGGCCGCCCCGTGATGACCGACGTCTGGGCGGTGCTCACCAACAACACCGCCCTCGTCGCCTACGTGCACGTGCTGTTCGGCGCCATCTCGATCGGCGCCGCGTTCCTGCTCGGCATCGCCTGGTACCAGCTCTGGCAGCGCCGGAAGGACGGCATCGACACGGTGGATGCCCGTGGCCGCGTCATCCCCGGTGACGAGCCGGGCATCCCGGGCCGCGACCGCACCGACCACTCGGTCTGGATCCGGAGTCTGCGCATCGGCGCGATCGTGGCGATCGTCGGCTTCGGCGGCGTCGCCCTCAGCGGCGACCTGCAGGCGAAGCTCATGTTCGACCAGCAGCCGCTCAAGATGGCCGCTGCCGAGGCCGCCTGCCACGACGGCACCGCGTTCTCGGTGCTCGCGATCGGCCCGCTGGGCGGTCAGGACTGCGAACTCGTCGTGAACGTGATCGAGATCCCCGGCATGCTGTCGTTCCTCGCGCACGGCGACTTCGACACCGAGATCCAGGGCGTGAACACGCTCATCCCCCAGTACCAGGAGGCCTACGGCACCACCCTTCCCGACGACCCGATGTACGGCGAGCGGGCGGGCATGGAGATCGACTACCTGCCGCTGCTCGAGGTGACGTACTGGGGCTTCCGCCTGATGATCGGCTTCGGCGCCCTCGCCGCCGGAGCGGCGGCCCTCGCCCTCTGGATGACCCGCAGGGGCACCGTGCCGGCGTCGAGGCCGGTGATGTGGGTCGCGGTCGCGAGCATCCTCGCCCCCTTCGGAGCGAACATCGCCGGCTGGGTCTTCACCGAGATGGGCCGGCAGCCGTTCGTGGTCGTGCCCAACCCCAACGCGAGCGGCATCGACGGCGTGTTCATGTTCACCGCCGCCGCCGTCTCGCCCGGCGTCACGGCGGGCGAGCTGCTCTTCTCGCTGATCAGCCTGGCGTCGGTGTACGCGGTGCTGCTGGTGGTCGAGGTGGTGCTGCTCGTGCGGTTCATCCGCGGCGGCGTCGCCTCGGCGATGCCCGAGCTCGGTGATCGAGCGAAGCCGGGATCCGACGACGAGCCGGGCGACGGCGGCAGAACCGACGACGTGCTGGCCTTCGCGTACTAGGAGACGACCATGGACATCCTCCCCACCATCTGGTTCTTCGCGGTCGGGCTGCTCTGGATCGGCTACCTGCTGCTCGAGGGCTTCGACCTCGGCGTCGGCATGCACCTGCTGCTGCGCGGCCGCACCGAATCCCGCAAGCGGCTGCTGCTCAACACCATCGGCCCGGTCTGGGACGGCAACGAGGTCTGGCTGATCACGGCCGGCGCCGCGACGTTCGCCGCGTTCCCGCTCTGGTACGCGTCGCTGTTCTCGACGCTGTACATCCCGCTCACGTTCGTGCTGCTCGGGCTGATCTTCCGCGCGGTGTCGATCGAGTACCGCGGCAAGGTGCACACCGACCGCGCCCGGCGGATGACCGACCTGGGGCTGGGCCTCGGCTCGTTCGTCGCCGCATTCGGGGTCGGCGCCATGCTCGCGCTGACCACGACCGGGCTGCCGATCGACGCGAACGGCGACCGGGTCGGCGGGCCGTTCGCCTGGTTCACCTGGCAGGCGGTGCTCGGCGGTGCCGCGGTCGTCGGTTTCTGCTGGGTGCACGCCGCCGCGTTCCTCGCGCTCAAG
>DATMVL010000033.1:0-23164 GCA_035563175.1 Rhodoglobus sp.
GCCCCGCAAGCGACACCGACACCGAGCAGAAGCAGGATCAGGTCCAGGAGAGCCAGGCCCTGCAGGATCCCGAGGTCGCCGACGCGGTCAAGGTGCTCCCGGGCACCGGTGGCCCCGACGACGTCGGCGAGATCGAGCTGCCGGAGTCGGACGACGCCGACACCCCAGACCGAGCCTGAACTCGCCCCGAGAAGAAGAAACGCAGAAGGAGACGCAGATGAGCCAGGTCGTCGAAACGATCGACGTGGACGTGCCGGTGAGCACGTCGTACAACCAGTGGACCCAGTTCGAGGAGTTCCCGCAGTTCCTCACCTTCGTGAAGTCCATCACGCAGAAGGACGACACCCACCAGCACTGGGTGGTGAACATCGGCGGTGTCGAGCGCGAGTTCGACGCCGAGATCACCGAGCAGAAGCCCGACGAGCGCGTCGCGTGGCACTCCACCGCCGCCGAGGTCCAGCACGCCGGTGTGGTCACCTTCCACAAGCTCTCAGACACGACCTCGCGGGTCGCGGTGCAGCTCGACTGGAAGCCCGAGAACTTCGTCGAGAAGGTCGGCGACGCCCTCGGCTTCGACGACCGGGCCATCAAGAACGACCTCGCGAACTTCAAGAAGTTCATCGAGTCGCGTGGCACCGAGGACGGCGCATGGCGGGGCACGGTCGAGAACTGACCCCGGACCGACCTGGCGCGGCGGCGTGGATCCCTGAGGACCACGCCGTCGCGTCGTTGCGGGCGGCGGCACCGGACTGCCGCGGCTGCGAGTTGTACGCCGATGCCACGCACGTGGTCTTCTCGAGAGGCACGGCCGGCAGTCCGCTCATGCTCGTCGGCGAGCAGCCGGGGGACCAGGAGGACCGCACCGGCGAGCCGTTCGTCGGACCGGCCGGCAGGCTGCTGGCCGACGCGGTGGATGCCGCGGGCATCGACCGTGGAGACGTCTACGTGACGAACGCGGTCAAGCACTTCCGGCACGAGGAGCGCGGCAAGCGCCGCATCCACAAGACGCCCGACACGGCGCACGTGGTGGCCTGCCACCCCTGGCTCGAGGCTGAGCTCGGCACGGTCGCACCCCGCGTGGTCGTGGCGCTCGGCGCCACCGCCGGCCGCGCGGTCTTCGGCCGCCCCGTGCGGGTCGGCGCGGAGCGCGGCATGGTGCAGGAGGTCGGCGGACGCACGGTGCTGCTGACCACGCACCCCTCGGCGGTGCTGCGACTGCGCGGCGAGCCGGGATTCGAGGAGGCCCTCGACGGATTGGTGCGCGATCTGCAACTCGCGAGGAGCACGGCCGGCTGAGCCCTTTTCACGACACGCCCGGCATCCGTCAGCCCTGCTGGAAGGGGAGACCGTTCCGTAGCCTGGTGCGAACACCCTGCATCACAGCACACATCTCGGCGACCGCCCGAGGAGCATCCCCGGAGGCCGCGTGGTCAGCCACGAACCTTTGCATCACAGCGCACCCAGCACGACCCAGCAACCCCAGATCGTCCTCCGCAACCGCTACCGCGTCGGGGCGCTCATCGGGCACGGCGGGCTCTCCTCGGTGTTCCGGGCGCGCGACGAGTTCCTCGGCCGCGACGTCGCACTGAAGATCTTCCGCGCCTCCGCGTCCGCCGAGCACGATTTCAAGCAGCAGGAGGACGAGGTCAACACCCTCGCCGGCCTGAGCCACCCGTACCTGGTGACCCTGTTCGACGCCGCCGTCGACCGATCCGGCTCCGCCCCGCGCATCTTCTACGCGATGGAGCTCGTCGAGGGGCGCGACCTCAAGCACCGGCTCGACGCCGGACTGGTCTCGCCGCGGCAGACCGCGCAGCTCGGCTTCCACGTCGCCTCGGCCCTCGAGTACGTGCACGACCGTGGCATCGTGCACCGCGACGTGAAGCCGGCGAACGTGCTGGTACGCGGCGCCGACGGCGACTCGGCCGTGACGGCCAAGCTCGGCGATTTCGGCATCGCCGCCCACCGGCCCGAACCCGTGGGCCGGGGCGAGCGGGTGAGCGGCACCATCGCGTACTTCAGCCCCGAGCAGGCGCGCGGCGAGGCGGTCACCGCAGCGAGCGACCTCTACTCGCTAGGGCTCGTGCTGCTCGAATGCTTCACCCGCGAGCTCGCGTTCCCCGGTCAGCCGAACGAGTCGGCGGCGGCGCGGCTCGCGTACGACCCGGCCATCCCCGACTCCGTGCCCGCCGACTGGGTGCCGTTGCTGCGCGGCATGACCGAGCGCGACCCGGCGAACCGGCCGACGACCCGGGATGTCGCGGTCGAGCTGCGATCGATGATCCAGTCCGAGACCGGCCGGCATCGTGCCGGCCGCCCGGTCGACTAGCGCAGGCGCGCGCTGATCGCGTCGGCGAACCGGCCGGCCGCCCCCTCGGAGGTGGAGAGGAAGCACGATGGCTCGGTGAGCTCCAGCTCGACGATCACCGGCGATCCGTCGTCACCGCGGATCAGATCGACCCGGGCGTAGAGCAGGCCGTCGGGCGCCGCGGCGAGGGCGGCCTCCGCGACCGCGAGCTCGTCGGCGCCAGGCTGCCGGGCGGTGATCACCTCGGCGACGAACAGCTCGTCGCCGCCCCGGTCGGGGCCGGTGAGCATCGGGCCCTTGCGCGCGGCATGGCTGAATGCCGGCGATCCCCGCCCGTCGCCGAAGAAGAGCAGGGCGGTCTCGCCCGCGGTCGCCACCGACTCGAGGTACGGCTGCACCATGACCGTGCGTCCGCTCGCGAGGATGCGCGCGGCGAGACCGGCGGCGAGGGCCTCGTCGCCGGGCCGGTACAAGCCGGTGTCCTTGCTGCCGGCGCTCACCGCCGGCTTCACCACGTACGCGCCGTCGCGCGGCGTGAACCGCTCGCCGGGCTCGTACCAGTCGGTCTCGACCACGGGCACGCCGGCGGCGGCGAGATCGCGCAGGTAGCCCTTGTGGGTGTTCCAGGCGACGACCTCAGCGCCGTTGAGCAGGCGGGGCACGGCCCGAGCCCAGGCGACGAACTCGTCGCGACGGGACGCGTAGTCCCAGGGGCTGCGCAGCACGGCGAGGTCGAACCCGTCCCACTCGACGGCCGGGTCATCCCAGACGGCCGGGGCCACCTCCACGCCGCGAGCCTCGAGCTCGGCTCGCAGCAGCCGGTCGTCGTCGTCGAGGTCGGGCAGTTCGGCGCAGGTCACGAGGGCGACGCGATGGAGCACGCCACGAGCGTAGCGTCAGCCGCGGGAGCTGTTCGCGGTGCGGCCGCGGACCACGCCGATGAAGGCGTCGATCGCCTCCGACGGCCGGTCGCGGCGCCACACCAGGGCGACGCTGGTCGGGGCCGGACCCTCGATCGGCCGGGCCACGACATCCCTGCGGCTGTGGGCGCGCGCCACGGACTGCGGCACGATCGCCACGCCGACGTTCGCCGCGGCGAGCGCGATCACCTCGTCCCACGCTCCCTGCAGTACCGTCTCGCCGGCGAGGTCGCCCTCGGTGAGCTCGTCGAACGCGGCGACCGGATGGTCCTTCGGCGCCACCACGACCGGGCGCTCCTCGTAGAGCGGGATGGCGTGCAGCCGCTCGGTGTCCACCGGCAGTCGCACGAAGGCTGCTGCCGCTTCGTCCGCGTCCAGGGCGGCGAGTGCCGCATCCTGCTCCGTCGGCACCAGCCGGAGCGGATGCCGGGGTCGCCGCTGCTCCCAGGCGCGCGCCCACTTGCCCGGCGTGACACCGGTCACGAACGCGACGACCAAAGGAGCGCTCACGCTCTCACGGTACCCTCGGAGGATGGCAGAGCAGCGGATGAAGGCGGCCACCGCCGCGAAGAAGCTCGGGATCTACCTTCCCGCGACGCCGCCGGAGTTCCGTGACGGCGAGGTCAGCCGGTCCGAGTTCGCGGCGCTGCAGAGCGACCCGCCGGAGTGGCTGGCGACGCTGCGCCGGGAGGGCCCGCATCCGCGCGCCGTGGTCGCCCAGCGACTGGGCGTCTCGGCCTCGGGGCTCGCCCGGTCCGGCGTCCCCGACGTGATGACGAGCGAGCAGATCGCCCAGCTGCTGCAGGAGATGCCGGAGTGGCTGTCGGCCGAGCGGGCCACGCAGGCCCGCGTGCGGGAGGAGAACGCGCGGGTCAAGAGCGAGCGCACGGCGCGCGAGCAGCAGCGCGCGAGCGGGGGAGCGGGCCGATGAGCCTGGGATACGACTTCGCGCGACCGCATCAGGTCTTCACCGCCGGGTTCTTCCGCGACCGCGACCTGGACTTCGCCACCCGCGGGCTGCTCGGGCTCGCCGCCTCCGGTGCCACCGAGCCTGGCGAGGTGCTGGCCGCCGTCGCGACGGTGAAGGAGGGCGACCCGGAGGGCTGGTTCACCACCTGGCGCGACCTCGGCCTCCGTCTGCAGCAGGAGGGCGACGCCCTGCGCTCCGCGGGCCGGCTCGCCGGCGCGGCAGCCGCGTACCTGCGCGCGTCGGCCTACCTCTCGACCGCGCTGAACGCCGCCGGCGACGACGAGGTGCTGGGAACGTTCAGAGCGCACCGCGCCGCCTGGGACGGCTTCATCGACACCACGGTCGTCGTCGCCGACCGCATCGACATCCCCTACGAGGGCACCACACTGCCCGGCTACCTGCTGCTGGCCTCGGAGGACGAGGAGCCGCGCCCGACCATCGTGCTCAACAACGGCAGCGACGCCTCGCACACCGAGCTGTGGGGTCAGGCCGCGCACGGTGCCCTCGCCCGCGGCTACAACGTGCTGTTCTTCGACGGCCCTGGCCAGCAGTCGATGCTGTTCGAGCGGGGCGTCCCGTTCCGCCCCGACTGGGAGGCCGTGCTCACCCCCGTGGTCGACCATCTGCTCGCCTCGAACGACGTGCTGCCGGATCAGCTGGCCGTGGTCGGGCTCAGCCAGGCCGGGTACTGGGTGCCGCGCGCGCTCGCCTTCGAGCACCGGTTCGCGGCCGCCATCGCCGATCCCGGCGTGGTGGATGTGTCCGCCTCGTGGCTGCCGCACATCCCGGCGCCGGTCCGTGCCGCCTTCGAGCGGGGCGATCGCCCGGCGTTCGAGGAGGATCTCGCGGTCGGGTTCCGCTTCGACAAGGCGGCCGCCCGCGCCTGGACGTTCCGTGCCCGCCCCTACGGGCAGCCGAGCGCCTTCGACACGCTCACCGAGGTGGTCCGCTACCGCCTGACGCCGGACATCCTGGCCCGCATCACGACGCCGCTGTACATCACGTCGCCGGAGGACGAGCAGTTCTGGCCGGGTCAGTCGCAGCAGCTCGCCGACGGCGTGGAGGACGCGACGGTGCAGCCGTTCACGACGGCGGAGGGCGCGAACCTGCACGTGCAGCCGCTCGCGCGTACGCTCACGCAGCAGCGGATGTACGACTGGCTCGACGCGCGGCTCGGCCGCTGACCGGCGTCAGTCGGCGGCGGTGACGACCTCGCGGCCGAGCCGGCGCACGTGGATCGCGGTGCCGACCAGCATCACCCCGAAGACGATCGCGTAGATGCCCACCACCCAGATCAGGCCGAGCACGGTGGCGCCGGGGGTGAGCAGCATCGCGATCGCGAGGATGACGCCGAAGACGATGCTGACCACCGCGGCGACGATGGCGAAGGTGCGGCCGCGACCGGAGGGAGCGCCCGCGGCGGAGCGGACGCCCGCGATGCCGGTCGCGATGTTCCAGATCACGATGGTCCACAGCACGAACAGGCCGCCGAAGAACCCGGCGAGCGAGGGCAGCAGCAGCGCCGCCAGACCCGCGAGCACCGACAGCACGCCCTCGGCGAGCAGCCAGCCCCAGCGCCGGATGCTGCGCCGGGCCTGGACGGCGTGCACGATCGCGAACGCGCCGTCGACCAGGGCGTAGGCGCCGAAGACGAGGGCGATCGCGACCAGCGCTGCACTCGGCGCGAGCAGCGCGACGACGCCGAAGACGACCGCGAGGATGCCACGCAACAGCACCCACCACCAGATGCCGCGGGCGAGGGACTGCAGGGGTGCGAGGTCGGCGGCGCTGGTCATGGCAGCACTGTAGCGGCGAACTCGACGTGGCCGACAGAGGCGGCGTGACGGCGGGTACGCTTGAACGGTTGCGCCGCCGACCGCGCCACGACCCCGGAGACCATGCTGCCCCAGAATCACGCCACCCGACCATGAGCACCACCGCCGAATGCATCCACGGGTTCGAACCCGGCCTCTGCGCGATCTGCTCACCCGCACCCGAGCCGGTGCGCGCCCGGGCGGTGCGGCCTGAGCCAGCGCCCCGACGCGCGACCCCCGTGCGCAGCGCGGCGAGAGCCTCCGTGACCCCGGCCCAGCAGCGCGTCTACCACGTCACCCACCTGGCGAACCTGCGCGCCATCGTGCGTGACGGCCTCGTCGCCGGAGCGGAGCCCGAAGTCGACGTCAGCAGCGCCCTCACCCGGGAGCTGCGCCGTGAGGCCGAGATCGCGCCAGGGGAGTCCGTCGCCTCGGCCGTGCCGTTCTACCTGGCCCCGGACGCCGACCGCTGGGTGGCCCTGCGCGATGGCGCCGCCGATCCGGCCTGGTCGGATGCGGCGCGCCGAGCCGCGCCGAACGACTTCGTCTTCCTCGTCACCACGCTCGACCGGCTGCCCGACCCGCTGCTCGCCGACGGCGACGCGGCCGGCAGCCTCACCAGGTTCGCGCACGGCGACGAGCTGCGTCGGATGCTCGTGCGCCTGCACGACGCCGACGCGCGCGCCGCGGCGGAAGCGCTGGCGCCCGGCTCCGTGCCGTGGTCGGCGATCCAGCTGATCGGGGTCGCGAACGACCGCGTGCGCGAGCAGGTGCGCGCCCTGACGAGCACGAAGGTCGCCGTCTACCCGCCCTGGTTCGTCGCTTAGCCGGCCTTCGGCAGCATCCGCCAGACCGTGCGAGTGAGTTCAGGGTGGGTCAGGGCGATCTGGCGCAGCACCCGGTAGTCGCGGCTCGGGGAGGGCATGCGGCCGCCGTCGCCGGCGATCGCCTCCGCCCGCAGCAGGCGCACGACGAGCTCGTCGACGCTCGGCAGCTCGTGCATGAACGCCCACGGATCCTCGCCGGCGCGGAGCCGTTCGTGCACGACGACGCTGAGCTCCTCGGTCGCCTCAGCCCGCAGCACCTCCAGCGATGCGCGGCGGGGGAGCGGAGCTGACGTCACCCTTCGACGATAACCCCGCCCCCGCTGGGAGTGGGCTCAGATCGGGCGGTTGAGCGGGATCACCGGCACGTCGTCGCCGACGTCATCACGGCGCTCGTCCGCGGTCTCCTCGTCGAAGCCGTTCGCGTCACCCTCGAGGCCCTCGACCTTGTCGTTGGTCTGGTCGAATCCGGTGATCGGGTCGTCCTGCTCGCGGTCCATCACTGCTCCTTCTTCTCCATGATGTCGGGCTCCAGCCCCGGCGTGCCGAGCAGGTGCCCGGTGTCCTCCGGCTGCGCGTGCGGCCGATCCGCCGACCGCTCGCGCTGACCGTCGGAGGTGACGCTCACGCCCTCCGGGGCTGCGCTGCCGCTGACCATGCCGCGCGCGACGCGCAGCGGGTCACCGCCGGCCTCGCTCACGAACGGTCCCCGTCCTCGGTGTCGTCGAGGTCGATCGGCTGGCCGGCCAGGTCGTTCTCGGCGTACTCCGGCTCGGCCTCCAACGGCTCGGCGCCCGTAGGACCGGCGTAGGTCGAACCGGGCAGCACCGTCTCGCCGGAGACGGCGTCGTTGGTGACCGTCTGCTTCGCATCCGCCTGCTGCTGGATGACGCTGTCGGGGGTGGGATCGGTATCGCTCATGCCCCCAGCCCACTCCGCCGGCGGCGCCGACGCCAGGGCCTTGACAGGATCAGCGGGTCAGCAGGCCGCTGCGCTCGGGGTGCGCGTCGAACCACTCCGCGACGTACCAGCACATCGGCACCACGCGGCGATCGCTGGTGCGCTCGACATCGTCCATCGCGAAGGCGACCACCTCGGCGGCGTAGCCGCGGCCGCGCATCGCGGGCTGCGTGTACGTGTGGTTGAACGAGATGGCGTGCCCGTTGACGCGGTAGTCGGCAACCGCGACGAGCTGCCCGTCGACGACGAGGGTGTAGCGCGAGGCGTCGGGCTCGTGCGAGAGCACCTTGGCCATCAGGGCAGCGGGCCCTCACCCTCGGCGGGCTTCGGCTCGCCGGCCCAGCGGTTCACGGCGTCGAGGTCCTCGCGGTCCTGCTCGAGCTCCTCGGGGGTGGGATCCGTCGCCGGGGTGACGAGATCGGGGTCCGGAGTCTGTTCGCGATCTGCAGCCATGCGGGCAGCCTACGCCGGGTCAGCTCCCGCGGACTCGAGGGTTTCGCCGGTGGGGTCCTCCGCCGTACCATCCGCGAGCACCTCCCCGCCGACGGGCGTGCCCTGCCAGGCGATGAGCTGCCAGCCCTCGTCGGGAGAGCCGGTCAGCTCGACGATGCCGGTGTTGTCGAGCTCGTGGCTGCCCGAGAACATGGGCGGCACGTTGACGCAGCGCCCGGCCGTCCAGACCCGGATGGCGGCGCCGTGCGAGAACACCGCCGCGGTGTCGGCGCCGGAGGCGCCCACGGTCGCGATGCCCTCGTCGAAGCGCTGGAAGAATTCGTGCCCGTCCTCGCCGCCGGGCATGCGCCGGTCGAGCTCGCCGAGGCCCCACGCGAACGCGGTCTCGAGGTACACGCGGATCGAGTCGCGGTCGCCCCGCATCTCCAGGTCGCCGGCGCGGATCTCGTGGATGCCCGGCAGCTCGACGGGCTCGATGCCGAGCGCGGCGGCGAGGGGCTCCGCCGTCAGCCGGGTGCGCACCATCCGGGACACGTGGATGCTGTCGACCAGGTCGCCGACGAGTGCCTCCGGGATGCGCTGCGCCTGCTCGGCGCCCAACTCGGTCAACCCGGGGCCGGGGATGCCGGTGTCGAGCACACCGGCGACGTTCGAGGGGGTCTGACCGTGACGGATGAGCAGCAGGCGCACCATCGAAGCCTAGGCGGACCGGGGGAGAAGCACCTGAACGCTCACGCGGGCAGCGCCGACTCGATCAGCGCGACGATCGCCGGGTCGTCCGGCAGCACCGTCGGCCGGAAGCGATGCACGCTGCCGTCCGGCAGCACGACGAATTTCTCGAAGTTCCACTTCACCTTGCCGGCCTTGCCATCGGCATCCTCCGCCTTGGTCAGCTCCTCGTACAGCGGATGCGCCGACCTGCCGTTGACCCGCACCCGCTCGAACATCGGGAAGGTCACACCCCACGTGGTAGAGCAGTACTCCTTGATGCGGTCCTCGCTGCCGAGCTCCTGCATGAACTGATTGCTGGGGAATCCGAGCACGGTGAACCCGCGGTCGCCGTAGCGCCGCTGCAGCTGCTCCAGCTGCTCGTACTGCGGAGCCAGCCCGCAGCGCGAGGCGACGTTGACGATGAGCAGCACCCGGCCTTCCCAGGCGCGCAGCGTCGTCTGCTGCCCGTCGATGGTGGTGAGGGGGATGTCCGTGAGCGTGGCCATGCGCCTCACGCTACGCCCAGCGCGGCCCCGTTATCCTTGGCCGGTGCCCGAGAGCCCCCTGTCGTCGAGCCCGTACGAGGTGCTCGGCGTGCCTCCGACGGCGAGCGAGGACGATCTGCGGAAAGCGTTCCGGCGGGCGCTGCGCGAGTCGCACCCGGACACCGGCGGCGACCCGGCTCGGTTCGTCGCCGTGCAGCTGGCGTGGGAGGCGATCGGCGACCCCGGCAGGCGAGCGGACTTCGATCGCGGGGGCACCGCATCGTCGTACGAGCCGGTCGGTCCGCGGGCGCGGCAGGACACCCGGCCGAAGGCGCGCTCCTATGGGCATCCCGGCGGCTGGCGGCGCGAGAAGTACCTGCGGCTGCTGCGCGAGTGGGTCGGCCGCGGGGTCGAGCTCCACGACCCGTACGACGCGGCGCTGGTGCGCAGCGCGCCCCGGGAGATCCGCCGCACCCTCGCGGACGCCCTCGCCGAGGAGGCGACGGCGCGGTCGCTCGCGTCGCTCGGCATCGGGTACACGGTGTGGCACGACGTCAGCACCGGCGACCCGGAACGCAAGCTCGACCACGTCGTGCTCGGACCGACCGGGCTGTTCGCCATGCTGTCGGAGGACTTCGGAGGACCGGTCGGCATCCGCAAGGGCGAGCTGATCGGCGAGGCCGTCGCAGGGGAGCGGCCCGTGCACGAGCTCGCCGAACGCGCCCGGTACCTCTCCCGGAGGCTGCGGGTGAAGTTCACCGGCCTCGCGGTCGTGCTGCCCGACGACGCGCTGACCACACCGCTCGAGGCGCTCGGCACGGTGCGCGGGATGCCCGGGGTCGCCGTCCGGCAGGAGCACCTGGCCGCGCTGCTGCGCGGCGGGCTGGCGGGCTCGAAGCCGATCGGGGGCAACGAGCTCTTCGACGTGCGCACCCGGCTCGGCGACGGCATCCGGTTCGTCTGATCGCGGAATAGCGGCCCGGGCGCCGCGACTTGGATCCTGCATGAGCGATGTCATCCCGGCCCACCTGGTCCACCTGCTCGAGCAGCCGAACTACGGCTTCCTCGGCACCATGCGGCCCGACGACACCGTGCAGGTGAACCCGATGTGGTACCTGTTCCGCGACGGCACGCTGCGGTTCACGCACACCACCAAGCGCGGCAAGTACCGCAACCTGCAGCACAACCCGTCCATGTCGCTGGCCGTCATCGACCCCGAGAACCCGTTCCGGTACCTGGAGGTGCGCGGGCGGCTCATCGAGGTGATCCCGGACCCGGAGGGCGCCTTCTACGTCGAGCTCGGCCGGCGCTACGGCAACCCGGATCAGCAGCCCCCGAAGGACAGCCCGGACCGCGTCATCCTGGTGATGAGCGTGGAGTCGACGACCACCCAGTAGCGGTTCGGACGGCGCGACCGAGCGTTCGTGCAACCGTCACCGAACACGATCCGAGCCGCCCTAGGCTGGGAGATCAACCGACCGGAAAGGGAACGATCCGTGATCCGCGTCATCAGCTACAACCTGCGCAAGCACCGCGCCTACGGCGAGCTCGCGGAGCTCGCCAAGACGCCCGACCTCGACGCGCTGTGCCTGCAGGAGGTGATCGCCTCCGAGCTGCCTGCCGAGATCGGCGACCTGCACCTCGCCGACGCGACCAAGCGCAACCGACTCGGGCTGGCGGTGTATTACCGGCGCGACCGTTACGAGCAGCTCGCCAGCCGCTCGTTCGAGCTGAAGAAGTCGCTGCACGACCTGATCCTCTCGCCCACCCCCGAGCGGCTCGTCGGCGCGAAGATCGTCGATCGCGAATCCGGGCACGAGCTGGTGCTCGCGTCGTTCCACGCCGCGCCCCTCACCGCCCTCAACTCGCTGCGGCGATCGCAGATCAAAGCATCGCACCAGCTGCTGCAGGAGCTCGGCGGCGGCAGCCCCATCCTGATGGTCGGCGACTACAACTATCCGCTCTTCAAGGACTCCCTGACCGACACGGTGCGCAAGTCCGGGTACGACCTCACCCTCAGCGACCGGCGCACCTACACCGCGTACAAGTTCTTCCGCGGCCACTTCGATTTCGTCACCTCGCAGGGGCTCACCATCCAGGGGGTCGAGACCCTGTCACGCGGGTCGAGCGACCACATCCCGATCATGGTGACGGCCGCGTACGGGGCGCCGGCGGCGGCTGCGGCGTAGGGCCCGGGGTGTCCAAGAGACACCACCTCGGGGCCGGAGACGACTGATGGCGCCCCGATACCGGGACGCCATCAGTCGTTTCGTGCGCGAAGGGGGACTTGAACCCCCACGCCCTATACGGGCACTAGCACCTCAAGCTAGCGCGTCTGCCATTTCCGCCATCCGCGCGCTCGGCACTCGCAGGAGCGCCGGGAAACGAGAATAGCACGCTCTGAAGCCCGGGTAGCGTGGGGTGGCATGAGCGCGAACGACGACCTCGAGGGCACCGCCGCGATCGCCCGGGACCTGATCCGGATCGACACCACGAACTACGGCGAGGGGCGCTCGAACGGCGAGACGGTCGCCGCCCAGTACCTCGGCGCCCACCTCGAGGGGCTGGGACTGAAGCCCGAGTACATCGACGCCGCCCCGGGACGCACCAGCGTCGTCGCGCGGGTTCCGGGCGCCGACCCGGACCGCCCCGCGCTCGTCGTGCACGGCCACACCGACGTCGTCCCCGCCGACCCGGCGAACTGGAGCGTCGACCCGTTCGGCGGCGAGATCCGCGACGGGATGCTGTGGGGGCGTGGCGCCGTAGACATGAAGGACATGGACGCCATGATGATCGGCGCCCTGCAGGACATCCTCGGCTCCGGGCGGCGGCCCGCACGCGACCTCGTCGTCGCGTTCTTCGCCGACGAGGAGAACGGCGGCGTGTTCGGCGCGCATCACGTCGTCGACACCCGCCCCGACCTGTTCGCCGGCGCCACCGAGGCGATCAGCGAGGTCGGCGGCTACTCCGTGACGCTCAACGGCACGCGCTCGTACCTGCTGCAGACGGGGGAGAAGGCGCTGGTCTGGATCAAGCTGGTCGCCCGCGGCGTCGCCGCGCACGGCTCGCGCGTCATCCGGGACAACGCGGTCACCAAGCTCGCCGACGCGGTCGTCGTGCTCGGTCGCGAGGAGTGGCCGATCCGGCTCACCGAGACCACCACCGCGCTGGTCGCCGAGCTCGCCGGCATCATGGGCGCCGATGCCGATGCCGACCCGGAGGAGCTGGTGCTCTCCACCGGCACCGCCGCCGGCTTCCTGCACTCCTCGCTGCGGGTCACCAGCAACCCCACGCTGCTGCAGGCCGGGTACAAGCACAACGTCATCCCGGACACCGCGGAGGCGCTCGTCGACATCCGCTGCTTCCCCGGTGAGGAGGACGCGGTGCTCGAGCGGGTGCGCGAGCTCGTCGGCCCCGACATCGAGATCGTCGTGATGCACCGGGATGTCGGGCTCGAGAACCCGTTCTCGGGTGCGCTGGTCGAGGCGATGGTGGCATCGCTGCAGGCGCACGACCCGGGCGCGCCGGTGCTGCCCTACCTGCTCTCCGGCGGCACGGACAACAAGTCGATGTCGAAGCTCGGCATCACCGGATACGGTTTCGCGCCGCTGCGACTGCCGGACGGGCTGGACTTCCCGGCCATGTTCCACGGGGTCGACGAGCGGGTGCCGCTGGACGCATTAGTGTTCGGTAGGCGGGTGCTGACCGACCTGCTGCTCAACTGCTAGGAGTACGTCCGTGGGCTTTCTCGAGGCCATCATCCTCGGCCTCATCCAGGGCCTGACCGAGTTCCTGCCGATCTCGTCGAGCGCGCACCTGCGCATCGCGGGCGAGTTCCTGCCGTCGGCCCAGGATCCGGGCGCGACCTTCACCGCGATCACGCAGATCGGCACCGAGCTCGCGGTGATCCTGTTCTTCCGACGCGACATCGCCCGCATCATCTCGCGGTGGTTCCAGCAGTTCCGCCGGCCGCAAGGCGCCCACTCGGTTCGGGTCGGCCGCGACGACCCAGATGTGCGCCTCGGCTGGCTGATCATCATCGGCACGATCCCGATCGTCATCGTCGGGTACCTGTTCCAGGACTCGATCCGGTCGGTGTTCCGCTCGCTCTGGCTCGTCGCGACGGTGCTGATCGTGTTCGGCATCCTGCTCGGCCTGGCCGACCTGCTGTCGCGCCGCACCCGCAAGCTCGACGACCTCACCTACGGCCACGGCATCGTCATCGGTCTCGCGCAGATGCTCGCCCTGGTGCCCGGCGTCTCCCGGTCCGGCGCCACGATGACCGCCGGCCGGTTCCTCGGGTACGAGCGCACCGCGGCGGCGCGGTTCGGATTCCTGCTCGCCATCCCGGCCGTCTTCGGCAGCGGGCTGTACGAGCTCGTGCACAGCTTCGGCGAGCCGGAGGGCGCCTACGGGTACGCGGAGACGTTCGCGGCCACGGTGGTGGCGTTCGCGGTGGGGTACGCGGTGATCGCGTTCCTGATGCGCTACATCGAGAAGCGCTCGTTCCTGCCGTTCGTGATCTACCGCATCGCGCTCGGCGCGGTGCTGATGGTGCTGCTCGCCCTGAACGTCATCGAGCCGTAGACGCCGGGCCCCGCCGATGGGATGCTGGGTGCGCTCCGACCGCGAGAGGGTGACGTCATGACCGATCCGCACGAACCGCACCATGGGGTCGACGGCGAGCGACCGCGCTCGTACCGGGGGCCCTTCATCATCCTCGCCGTGATACTCGGGCTGATCGTGGTCGCCGCCATCGTATGGGCGGTCGTCGCGACCTCGGGCGGGGGCGGGACGCCGACGGCGGCACCGACCAGCGCATCCCCGACACCCACTCCGACGCCGACCGAGACCACGCCGCCGCCTCCGGCCCCGGAGGGGGCCTGCAGCTTCGACGACCTGACGGTCACCCTCGGCGAGCCGGAGGGCGCCGCGGGCAGCACCGTGGTGCCGATCCTGTTCGAGAACAGCGGATCGGCCGAGTGCACCGTCTCGGGATACCCGACGGTGGCCTTCGTCGGCGACGGCGACGGCACCCAGCTGGGGGCCGCCGCGACGGAGGACGCGACGTCGACCGTCGCGACGGTGTCACTGGCGCCGGGCGCGACGGCCGCGGCCGGTCTGACCGTCACCGACAGCGGCGCGGTCGACGACTGCGAACCGGTGGATGCCGACGGCTTCCGCGTCTACCCGCCCGGCTCGAACGACGCGGCCTTCCTGGCGACGACCGACTACCAGGCCTGCAGCAACACGACCGTGACCATCCTCACGGTCGCAGCGCTCGCGGCGCAGTAGCCCGCCTAGTCGCGTCGCCAGGGCTCGTCGCCCGCGTTCCCGTCGGACTTGTCGCCGCGTCGGCGCAGGTAGCGCTCGAACTCCTGGGCGATCGCCTCGCCGCTGGCCTCGGGGGAGTCGACGGTGTCGCGTGCCTGCTCGAGCTGCTCGATGTACGACGCCATGTCGTCGTCGTCACCGGCGATCGCGTCGATGCCGCTCTCCCACGCGGCGGACTCGGTCTCGAGCTCGCCACGCGGTATCGACAGGTCCGTGATCTCCTCGAGCTTGTCGACGAGCGCCAGCGTGGCCTTCGGGCTCGGCGCATTGTGCACGTAGTGCGGAACGGATGCCCACACCGACACCGTGGGGATGCCCGCCTGCTCGAACGCCTCGCCCAGCACCGAGAGGATGCCCACCGGCCCCTCGTACGAGCTGCGCTCGAATCCGAGCTCGCGGCGCACCTCGCGGTTCTCGCTGCTCGAGAACACCGCGATGGGCCGCGAGTGCGGCACGTCGGCCAGCAGCGCGCCGAGGAACACCGCGCCGGTGATCTCGCGGCTCTCCACGAGCTCGAGGATCTCGCGCACGAACGTCTTCCAGCCGCGGGAGGGCTCGGCGCCCAGCAGCAGGTACAGGTTCGACCCGGGCTCGCCCGTGCCGGGCGCCGGAGGTCCGTACAGCGTGACGCCGGGCCACACGATACGGCGGTCGCCCTCGTCGTCGGCGACGACCGAGGGACGGTTGAACTGGTAGTCGAAGTAGTCCTCGGGATCGACCTCGGCGATCGGTTCCAGGTCGAACTGGTCGCGCAGACCGCGGACCGCCGCGCTGGCGGCCTCACCCGCGTCGTTCCAGCCCTCGAATGCGACCACCAGAAGACGTCCATCCGCGAACCGGTTCTCTGGCACTGCACTCCTGCCCGGTCCGGCGGTCGCCGGGCCTGCATCAAGGATAGAACTACGATGGTCGTTCGTGAGCGCCCGCCTGCCTTCCGCCGTGCTCTGGGACATGGACGGCACGCTGGTCGACACCGAGCCGTACTGGATCGCCGCGGAGACCGACCTGATCCGCTCCTACGGTGGCGACTGGAGCCACGAGGAGGCGATGCAGCTGGTCGGCTCGGGCCTGTGGCACTCGGCCCGCATCATCCAGGCCAAGGGCGTGGAGCTGACCGAGGACGAGATCATCGCCACCCTGACCGACCGGGTCATCGGTCAGCTCTCAGAGCGCGGTGTGCCGTGGCGCCCGGGCGCACGCGAGCTGCTCACCGCGCTGCGCGACGCCGAGGTGCCCACGGCCCTGGTGACCATGTCGATGTCCCGGATGGCGCATCACGTCGCCGACCGCCTCGGCTTCCCGGGGTTCGACGTCGTCGTCGCCGGCGACGAGGTCACCCACGCGAAGCCGCACCCCGAGGCGTACCTCCGCGGCGCCGAGCTGCTCGGCGTCGACATCGCCTCCGCGGTGGCGATCGAGGATTCCGCGCCGGGCGTCGCCTCGGCGGTCGCCGCCGGCGCCGTCGTCATCGGCGTCCCGTTCCTGATGCCGCTCGAGGACACCGGTGCCCACGCGCTGTGGCAGTCGCTGGAGGGCAAGCACCTCGACGACCTCGCCGCGCTGCTGCCGGCCGGGGGAGCACGATGACCGCGCGGCCGCGCTCCGGGCCCTTCCGGCCGGGGGAGCGTGTGCAGCTCACCGGCCCCAAGGGCAGACTCAACACCATCACCCTGCAGTCCGGCGGCGAGTTCCACACGCACCGCGGTGTGCTGCGCCATGACGACGTGATCGACCGCCCGGACGCCAGCGTCGTGATCGCCAGCAACGGGGACGAGTACCTCGCGATGCGGCCTCTGCTCACCGACTTCGTGATGTCCATGCCGCGCGGCGCCGCCATCATCTACCCGAAGGACGCGGCGCAGATCATCGCCCAGGCCGACGTCTTCCCGGGCGCGACCGTGGTGGAGGCGGGCGTGGGCTCCGGCGCGCTGTCGCTGTGGCTGCTGCGCGCCCTCGGTCCCGAGGGCCGCCTGCTCTCGTTCGAGCGGCGCGAGGAGTTCGCCGAGGTCGCCCGCGCGAACGTCGGGACGTTCCTCGGCGACGTGCCGGCCGGCTGGAGCGTCACCGTGGGCGACCTGCAGGAGGCGCTGCCGGCATCCGTGGAACCCGGCACGGTCGACCGTGTCGTGCTCGACATGCTCGCGCCCTGGGAATGCCTCGACGTCGTCGCCGACGCGCTCACCGCCGGGGGCGTGCTGCTGATCTACGTCGCGACCGTGACCCAGCTCTCCCGCGTCGCGGAGGCGATCCGGGCGACGGGGGCGTTCACCGAGCCCGATCCGACCGAGACGCTGGTGCGCGGCTGGCACGTCGAGGGTCTCGCCGTGCGGCCCGATCACCGCATGGTGGCCCACACCGGCTTCCTGATGACCGCGCGCCGGCTCGCCCCCGGCACCGTGCTGCCGGCGCTCAAGCGCCGCGCGTCGAAGAGCGAGTACAGCGACGAGGACGTCGAGGTGTGGACGCCGGGCGCGCTGGGGGAGCGGCAGGCCAGCGACAAGCGGCTGCGGCGGGCGGTGCGCGACGCCCGCACGGCTGCGGATGCGGCATCCGACGACCGCTAGAGTGTTCCGGTACCCCAGGCCCCCTCAGGAGACGTCCCCGTGCGCAAGCTCGCCAGCCTCGCCGTGACGGCAGGACTGCTCGTCACGCTGTCCGCCTGCTCGACCGCCCCGTCGACCACGTTCGCCGACGGCTGCGGCCCCTCGGGCAACGCCGCGCTGGTCACGGCCGACGGTCCGTTCGGCGCCGACCCGGGCACCGACTTCCCGACCCCGATCATCGCGCCCGACACGGACGTGGCGGTGCTCGAGCGCGGCGAGGGCGACCCGATCCGCCGGGACGGCGCGATCGACGCCGCGATCAGCATCTACGACGCCGAGACCGGCGACCCGCTGCAGTCGCAGAGCGGCGAGCTCGTCGGAGTGGCCATCCGCACGCTGGTCGAGGGCACGTTCCCGTTCACGAGCGCGTTCACCTGCACGACCGAGGGCTCGCGCGTGGTCACCACCGGCTCGCCCGAGCAGCTGTTCGGCCCGGAGCGGCTCGGCCTCGCCGAGGACCAGTCGATCGTGGTCGTCAGCGACATCCAGGATGCCTACCCGGGTCGTGCGGACGGCGCCGATCAGCTCGTCCCGGCCGGTCTGCCCGCGGTGGTGCTGGCGCCGAACGGGCGCCCCGGCTTCACCTTCCCGACCGACACCCCGCCCTCCGATCTGCGCATCGCCGAGCTGAAGTCCGGTCGCGGCGAGACCGTGCAGGAGGGCGACAGCGTCATCGTCAACTACTCCGGCGTGGTGTGGGGTCAGGCCGACCTGTTCGACACCACCTGGGACGACCGCGTGCCGCGCGCCGTCACCGCCTCCGACTTCACCCAGACCGACGACGGCAGCGGGGTGGTGCCGGGCTTCGCCGAGGCGCTGATCGGCGCGAAGGTCGGCTCGCAGGTCATCGCGGTCATCCCGCCGGAGTTCGGCTACCCTGCTGGAAGCGCGCCGGCGACCATCGGCGAGGATGCCACCCTGGTCTTCGTGATCGACATCCTCGCCGTCCAGGATCCCGCCGACGACTGACCGCGACACGGCCGGGTGTCCTGACCTCCGACGTTAGGATCGATCCCGTGCCAGCCGCCGGTTCCGCCCCCCGGATCCCCGTCGAGGAGAGGCTGTTCAGCCTCGTCCTCGCGCTGCTCGCCACCGATTCCGGGCTCACCAAGAGCGAGATCCTGTCGACCGTGCAGGGATACCGCCAGCGCTACTCGCACGCCGGCGACAACGCGAACCTCGAGCGGCAGTTCGAGCGCGACAAGGACGACATCCGCGAACTCGGCGTGCCGATCGAGACGATCGAGTCGCCAGGGCAGGCGGGCAACAACCAGAACCTGCGCTACCGCATCCCGCGCGGGGGATACGAGCTGCCCGCCGACGTGCGCTTCTCACCCGAGGAGACCACGCTGCTGAACCTCGCGGCGATGGTGTGGCGCGAGGGATCGCTGTCGGGGGAGTCGCGACGCGCGGTGCTCAAGCTGCGGTCGCTGGGCGTCAGCACCACCGAGCCGCTGCTGGGCTACGCCCCGAAGGTCCGGGTACGCGAGAGCGCGTTCGAGCCGCTCAACACCGCCCTCGAGAAGCACGTCATGGTGCGCTTCAGCTATCTGCGCCCCGGCGACACGGAGGCCCGGGTGCGCGAGGTCGCACCGCTCGCGATCGTGCAGCACTCCGGCCGCTGGCACCTGTTCGCGCACCAACCCTCCATCGAGAGCGATCGCACCTTCCTGCTGCGCCGCATCGTCAGCCCGGTGCAGATCACGACGGCGTCGTTCGATCCGCCGCCGGGTGACCACGCCGCGAAGGCCCTCGCCGGGCTCGAGGAGCTCTGGCAGCACTGCACCGCGCTGGTGCAGGTGGAGCCGGGCACCGACGCGGCCATCCGGCTGGGCAAGCGCCGCGGCGCCGAGGTGGAGTCGGGCGCGCTGAGACTGCACTTCCTCGACGAGAACATCTTCGCCGACGAGCTCGCCGGCTTCGGCCCGGAGGTGCTCGTGCTCTCGCCGCCGGAGCTGCGCGACGCGGTGCGGCAGCGGCTGGAGCGGACGGAGGCCGACCATGGCTGAGCGCAAGCCGAAGCAGCCGGCGCTGAAGGCGCAGGACAAGCTCGCGTTCCTGCTGTCGCTCGTGCCGTACCTGATGGACCGCGACCGCGTGCCGGTCGCCGAAGCCGCCCGGCACTTCGGCGTCGCCGAAGAGCAGATCCGAGAGGCGGTGCGCCTGATCGGCGTCTCCGGCATCCCGGGCGAGACGACGATGTACCAGCACGGCGACCTGTTCGACATCGCCTGGGACGCATTCGAGGACGACGACGAGATCGTGCTGACGAACCTGGTCGCCATCGACGAGTCGCCCCGGTTCTCGCAGCGGGAGGCGGCGGCGCTGATCGCCGGGCTGCAGTACCTGTCGTCGCTGCCCGAGAACGCCGACCGCAGCGAGCTCGCGGGGCTGATGGCGAAGCTGTCGCGCGGTGCCTCCGCCGATCCCACGCCGGTGGCGGTCGCGGAGGGCGAGGCGGACGAGACGCTCGCGCTGCTGCGCGACTCCGTGGCCCGGGGCCTGCAGGTCGAGTTCGACTACCTGAGCGCGGCGGGGGAGTCCGAGCGACGCCGCATCGACCCGCTGCGGGTGGAGTCGGCGGATGCGGACTGGTACGTCAGGGGGTGGGACCACCTCCGCGAGGCGGTGCGCACGTTCCGGCTCGACCGCATCTCGAACCCCGCGATCTCGCAGGAGCGGATCACCCATGCCAGCCGCGACGTGGTGCTGCCGGACACGCTGTTCGAGGGCAGCCCGGACGATCTCGTCGTCACGCTCGACGTGGCCGCGTCGGCCGCGCCGCTGCTCGCGGACTACATACCGGAGGGTGCGGTCTCAGAGGAGCACGACGGCCGCATCCGGACCACGGTGCGCGTCTCGCACTATCACGGGCTGAAGCGGCTCATCGCGAGCATGCCCGGGGTCGCGATCGTGGTCGAGCCGGCGGAGGCGCGAGCCGCGGTCGCGGAATGGGCGGCGGCCGGCGCGGCGCGATACCGCCGACCTGCGCCCAACCGCAGCCGGAGCGCATAGACTAGGCCGCACTCAAGCGACGACGCGAAGGAGACCGCCGTGGGCAACGTTTTCGGATGGCCGCACCTGCTCGCCATCCTCATCATCGTCCTGCTGCTCTTCGGTGCGCCCAAGCTGCCCGCCCTCGCCCGCAGTCTCGGTCAGTCGATGCGGATCTTCCGCAGCGAGGTGAAGACCATGAAGGACGAGAACGGCAACGACGTGCCGGTGCCGGCGGAGAACGCCGCCGCTGAAGGCGACGCGGCGACGCCGGGTTCGGCGGCGGCGCCGGGCAAGCCCACGCCGAAGCCCTGACCCCCGTGGCCACCCGCAACGGGCGGTGGCGCGCGAAGAACGCCGACCGGCGCATGTCGCTCGGCGAGCACCTGCTCGAGCTGCGCAAGCGCCTCTTCATCTCGGCGGTCGCCATCGTGATCACCGCGGTCGCCGCCTTCGCGCACTGGGGCTGGCTGTCGGATGCGCTCGAACTGCCGTTCCCGCTCACCAGCCTCACCGACGTGGTGAAGGCCGGCATGCAGGTGCCGATCGACCGCATCGCCGAGGATCACGCCGCCACCATCGGATACACCACGGTGTCGCAGGCGTTCGATCTGCACGTGCAGATCGGCGTCACCATCGCGATCCTCCTCGCGAGCCCGATCTGGCTGTACCAGATCTTCGCATTCCTGGTCCCGGGGCTGACGTCGCGCGAGAAGCGGTACACGTTCGGCTTCTTCTTCACCGCGGTTCCGCTGTTCCTCGGTGGCGGCGTGGTCGGGTGGTTCCTCTTCCCGCACATGGTCGAGCTGCTCGCCGGATTCACCCCTCAGGATGCTGCCACCATCCTCGACGCCCGCATCTACTACGACTTCATCATCAAGCTCGTGCTGGCCGTCGGCGTGGGCTTCGTGCTGCCGGTCTTCCTCGTGCTGCTCAACTTCGTCGGCGTGCTGAGCGGCAGGGCCATCCTCAAGGGATGGCGCGTGGCCATCCTGGTGATCACCCTGTTCTGCGCGATCACCACCCCCGCGGTCGACGTCGTGTCGATGTTCCTGCTCGCGATCCCCATGGTGCTCCTCTACTTCGCGGCGGTCGGGATCGCGCTCCTGCACGACCGGATCGCCGAGCGTCGGCAGGCCGCTGTGGTGCCCGGCGACGTCGTGCCGCTGAGCGAGCTGTGACCGACCAGCAGCTGTCGCCCGCGGAGCGGTACGCGGCGTCGAAGCGCCGGTCCGGGCATCCCACGCTCGAGGAGTTCCGCGCGCGCCAGGGCTTCGACCTCGACGACTTCCAGGTCGCCGCCTGCGAGCTCGTCGACGAGGGCAAGAGCGTGCTCGTCGCGGCGCCGACCGGTGCCGGCAAGACGCTGGTCGCCGAGTTCGCCATCTTCCGGGCGATGCAGGGCCCGCGCGACAAGGTCTTCTACACGACGCCGATGAAGGCGCTCAGCAACCAGAAGTTCAACGAGCTGGTGCGCGAGTACGGCGCCGAGTCGGTGGGTCTGCTCACCGGCGACACCAACATCAACGCGCAGGCGAGGGTGGTCGTGATGACGACCGAGGTGCTGCGCAACATGCTGTACGCCGACTCCGACCTGCTGCAGGACCTCGCGGTCGTGGTGATGGACGAGGTGCATTACCTCGCGGACCGGTTCCGCGGTCCGGTGTGGGAGGAGGTCATCATCCACCTGCCCCGGCGCGTGCGGATGATCTCGCTGTCGGCCACCGTGTCGAACGCCGAGGAGTTCGGCGACTGGCTGCAGGCGGTACGCGGCGACACCGAGGTGATCGTGTCTGAGGAGCGCCCGGTTCCGCTGGACCAGCACATCCTGATGCGCTCCCGCCTCATCGACCTGTTCGACTCCTCGGGCGTCGCCGCGACGCATCGGGTGAACCCCGAGCTCATGCAGATGGCCCGCTACGGCGGCCGGGCGGTGACCTCGCGGCAGATGCAGGACGTCGGGCGCCGGCACTCCGCGGGCGGCCGCCCGGACAACGCCCGGATGGCGCGGCCCGAGGTGGTGCGGCTGCTCGAGTCCAAGCACCTGCTGCCGGCGATCTTCTTCATCTTCAGCCGGGCCGGCTGCGACCAGGCGGTCACCCAGGTGCTGCGGGCGGGCATCCGGCTCACCACCCACGCCGAGGCGGCGGAGATCCGCTCCATCGTGGAGGAGCGCTGCCGCACCCTGCTCGACGAGGACCTCGCGGTGCTCGGCTACTGGGACTGGCTGACCGGGCTCGAGCGCGGGGTCGCCGCCCACCACGCCGGCATGCTGCCCGCCTTCAAGGAGGTGGTCGAGGAGCTGTTCCAGAAGAAGCTGGTCAAAGCCGTCTTCGCCACCGAGACGCTCGCGCTCGGCATCAACATGCCGGCCCGCACGGTGGTGCTCGAGAAGCTCGAGAAGTTCAACGGCGAGGCGCGCGTGCCCATCACACCGGGGGAGTACACGCAGCTGACGGGCCGCGCGGGCCGACGCGGAATCGACGTCGAGGGCCACTCGGTGATCCAGTGGTCGGAGGGGATGGAGCCGCAGGCGGTCGCCTCGCTCGCGTCGCGGCGCAGCTACCCGCTCAACTCCAGCTTCCGGCCCACCTACAACATGGCCGTCAACCTGATCGAGCAGTTCGGGCGCGAGCGCACGCGCGAGATCCTGGAGTCGAGCTTCGCGCAGTTCCAGGCCGACCGGGCCGTGGTCGGCCTCGCGCGTCAGGTGAAGGAGGCGGAGGACTCGCTGGCCGGCTACGAGAAGGCGATGGCCTGCCACCGCGGCGACTTCGCCGAGTACTCC
>DATMVL010000034.1:0-12208 GCA_035563175.1 Rhodoglobus sp.
TCCGGCGCACGACGCGGTCGATGACGAGGATCAGCACCCCGCGGATGATCATCGCGCCGAGGATGATGACGGCGACCGTGATCAGGTGCCACTGGTCGTCCCAGCCGCTCACCGCTTCCCAGAACGCGTTCCACTCCATGACCCCGCCAGCCTACCCAGCGCTCAGCCGACGAGCCCGCGCTCGTAGGCGAGGATCACCGCCTGGATCCGGTCGCGCAGCCCGAGCTTCAGCAGCACGCGGCCGACGTGCGTCTTCACCGTGGATTCGGTCAGGAACAGCGCCGCCCCGATCTCCGCGTTGTTCAGCCCCTCGCCGATGGCGACCAGCACCTCCCGCTCGCGCGGGGTGAGGGTCGCCAGCGGGTCGTCGGCCTCGGGCTCGGGCAGCCGCGGTGCGAACAGGTCGAGCATCCGCCGGGTGATCCGTGCCGACAGCGCCGCGTCGCCGGCCGCGACCGAGCGTATGGCGGCGAGCAGCTCCTCGCGCCGCGCGTCCTTGAGCAGGAAGCCGCTGGCCCCGGCGCGCAGGGCACCGAAGGCGTACTCGTCGAGGTCGAAGGTGGTCAGCACGATGACCCGGGCGTCGGCGTCGCCGGCCACGATGCGCTTCGTCGCGGCGATGCCGTCGAGGCCGGGCATCCGCACGTCCATCAGGGTGATGTCGGGGCGGGTGCGCGCCGCGAGGGCGACGCCGGACTCGCCGTCGCGGGCCTCGCCGACCACCTCGATGTCGTCTTCGGCCTCGAGCAGCATGCGGAAGCCCATCCGCACCAGATCCTGGTCGTCGACGATCGCGATGCGGATCACGTGCTCGCTCCTCTCGGGATGGTCGCCGTGACCACCCATCCGCCGTGGGCGCCCGGGCCGGCCTCGACCGTGCCGCCGTAGAGGGCGACCCGCTGGCGCATGCCCAGCAGGCCGTGGCCGGCATCCGAGCCGTCGTCGACGCCCGATCCGTCGTCGGCGACGCGGACGACCGTCGAGCGGGGCCCGTGCTCGAGCTCGACGGTGACCACGGTGGGCGATCCGGCGTGCCGCAGCGCGTTCGTCAGCGACTCCTGCACGACCCGGTAGATCGCCAGCTGCTCTGCGGCGTCGTCGGGCGGGTGGCCTGTCGTGGTCAAGCCCACGGGCAGTCCGGCCGCACGCGACTGGGACACGAGGTCGTCGAGGTCGGCGATGCCGGGCTGCGGACGCAGGTCGGTGCCCTGTGCGTCGTCGCCCGAGTGCAGCACGCCGAGCATCCGGCGCATGTCGCCCAGCGCCTGCCGCCCGGTGTCGGCGACCTGGCGCATCGCCGCGGAGGCGCCGGGCGCGCTGCCGGACGCGGCGGCGGCGGAGCCCTCGGCGAGCGTGACCATGACGGTGAGGCTGTGCGAGACGATGTCGTGCATCTCGCGGGCGATACGGGACCGCTCGGATGCCGCGGCGAGCTGCGCCTGCTGGTCCCGTTCCCGGACGAGCTGGTTCGCCCGATCGACCAGCGCCTGCACGTAGCGCTTGCGGTTGCCGACGTTGACGCCGATCAGGGTGGCGATGAGGGCGATGACCGACAGGCCGATGGCCGAGGTGGACGCCGCGGCGAGGTCCATGGTGGCGAGGAGCAGGCCGACCCCGGCGGCGGCCGTGCAGACCGCCACCGTGACGGCGAAGCCGATCCAGGCGGTGCCGACCGAGGCGTAGACCGCAAGAGCGTAGAGCACGAACGGCAGCGCGGTCTCGTTGCCGCCCTCGAGCGGCGCCATGGCCAGCGTCGCGGCGGTCGTGATGACCAGCACCGGCACCGGGCGGTACCGGCGGAACAGCAGCGCGGCAGCGCTGACGACGACCGCGACCGCGTCGAGCCAGACCGTCCAGCGCAGCTCCTCCGGCACCGAGAGCGGCGCTCGCACCAGTGTGGAGAGCAACGTCGGCACGAGGTAGATGGCCACGACGGCGCCGTCGGTGAACCACGGGTGCCGGGCGAGGAACCGCCGGATCGCGCCGGGCGGACGTGGGAGCAGCAGCTCGCCCTCGGCGAGCGGCTGGCGCTCGCCGAGGGCGGGGACTGCGTTCGACACGGGGGTAACGCTACGCGTCGCGCCGCTTCAGCAGCAGCGCGGCGCCGAGGATGCTCGCCGCCACCCAGGCCAGCAACGCGAGCCCGCTCTGCCACACCTCGGGCTGCCCGGCGATGGTGTCGCCCGGCAGGGCCGACAGCGCCATGCCTGCGGCGGACGGCGTGTAGGGGATGAGGTCGGCGGCCCACTCGGTGGGGATGAGCTGCAGCACGACCGGCAGCAGCAGCAGGATGCCGAGCGCCGCCGCGATGCCGCCGGCGCTGCTGCGCAGCATCGTGCCGATGCCGAGCGCGAACACCGCCACCAGGGCGAGGTAGAGTGACCCGCCGGCGAGGGCGAGCAGCACGCCCTCGTCGAGCAGGGAGGCCTCGATGCCGCGGCCGCCGAGGATCGACGAGGCGAGCAGGAACGAGCCCACCGTGCTCACCGCGCCGACGACGAACGTCGCCACGAAGAGCACCACGGCCTTGGCCCACAGCGCGGGCAGGCGGCGCGGCACCGCGGTGAGGGTGGAGCGGATCATGCCCGTCGAGTACTCGCCGCTGACGACGAGCACGCCGAGCACCGCCACGACCAGCTGCCCGAACATCAGGCCGCCGGTGGCGCTGCCGAGCGCCGTCGCGGCGGGATCGCCGAGCCGCAGCGCCTCGTCGGGCATGGTGGAGGCGAGCAGCGCCGCGAGGCCGAGCGACATCGCGATCACGATGAGGTACGACCAGACGGTCGACCGCAGGCTGCGGAGCTTGATCCACTCCGAACGCAGGATGCCCGAGCCGCTCAGTCGGGCGGTGGTCAGGCTGGGGGAAAGGGTTGCGGTAGTCATCGTGCGACCTCCTCGACCGCGGTGCGGTATTCGACATCGTCCTGGGTCAGTTCCATGTAGGCCTCCTCCAGCGAGGCGGAGACCGGCGTGAGCTCGTGCAGCGCGATGCCGGCGCGGGCGGCGAGGTCGCCGATGCGGCTCGCGGGCAGCCCCGAGACCTGCAGCAGGCCGTCGGGCGCCGGGGTCACGGTCACCTCGTCCGACGCGAGCAGCCGGGCGAGGTGCTCGCCCTGCGGGCTGCGGACCTGTACCGTCTCGCGGGTCGCGCCGTTCAGGATGTCGCCGACCGGGGCATCCGCGATGATCCGGCCGCGGCCGAGCACGATGATGTGGTCGGCGGTGAGCGCCATCTCGCTCATCAGGTGTGAGGAGAGGAACACCGTGCGGCCCTCGGCGGCGAGCCGGCGAGTCAGCGTGCGAACCCACTTCACGCCCTCCGGGTCGAGGCCGTTCACGGGCTCGTCGAGGATGAGCGTGGCCGGGTCGCCGAGCAGTGCCGCGGCGATGCCGAGCCGCTGCCCCATCCCGAGCGAGAAGCCGCCGACGCGCTTGCCGGCGACGGACTCGAGGCCGGTCATCCCGATCACCTCGCGCACGCGGTCGCGCCCGATGCCGTGGGTGGCGGCGAGTGCGAGCAGGTGGTTGTAGGCGCTTCGCCCGGTGTGCACGGCCTTGGCGTCGAGCAGGGCGCCGACTTCGCGCAGCGGGGCGCGGTGCTCGGCGTAGGGCCGGCCGTTCACCGTCACCGTGCCCGCCGACGGCCGGTCGAGGCCGACGATCATGCGCATGGTCGTGGACTTGCCGGCGCCGTTGGGGCCGAGGAAGCCGGTGACCTCGCCGGGGCGCACGGTGAAGCCGATGTCATCGACGGCGGTCTTGGCGCCGTACCGCTTGGTCAGGGAGTGAGCTTCGATCATGGCGCCAGCCTAGGAACGAGGGGATGTCCGTGGCGTCCTACTCCGGACGTCACTTCGCCCGCTCGCGGTGGTACCTGAGTACGACCCGCGTGTAAAGAGAACTTGACACCATGTCCGCGACGCTTTACCTTCGCCATGTCAAACATTTCTGACACGGAGGAGAGCGGCATGTCGTTCGAGGAGAAGAACACCTGGGCGTACGGCCTGACGGCCGTGGTCGGCTACCTGGTCTATCTGGCGATCGTGCTGCCGGCGATGGCGCAGGCCCCGGCGCCGCAGACGCCGTACGTCGGGGCCATGCTCGGCACGATCCTGGGCGGTATCGCGGTGGGCATCGTCGCCGGCATGGTGCTCGGGTTCGGCTCAGGGCGGGGCAAGCGCACGGATGTCCGCGACCGGGACATCGCCCGCATGGGCGAGCGGGTCGGCCAGGCGTTCCTCGTCATCGGGCTGCTCGGCGTGCTCGTGCTCGCGTGGACGCAGGCGCACGCGTTCTGGATCGCGAACGTCGCCTATCTCGCGTTCGTGCTCTCGGCGGTGCTGGGTTCCATCGCGAAGCTGGTGGCCTACCGGCGGGGGATGCCGACGTGGTGAAGCCGACGAGGGTCACCAACCGCATCCGCACCCTGCGATTCGCGGCCGGGGAGATGACGCAGGCGCAGCTCGCGGAGCGGATCGGGGTCACCCGGCAGACGGTCATCGCGATCGAGCAGGGGCGGTACTCGCCGTCGCTCGAGATGGCGTTCCAGATCGCCGCCGTGTTCGGCGTGCGACTCGACGAGGTGTTCGGCTACGAGGGAGCGACGGCATGAGGGCGATCTGGCAGGACCGGTACGGCGATGCGGATGCGCTGCGCTACGGCGAGCTACCCGAGCCGGAACCCCGTGAGGGCAGGGTGCTGGTGCGGGTGAAGGCGGCGGGCGTGAACATGGCCGACTGGCATCTCATGACCGGCCGCCCGCTCATCGCGCGGCTGGCTCTGGGCCTCACCCGGCCGAAGGAGCGGGTGCGCGGGCAGGATCTCGCCGGCATCGTCGAGCGCGTGGGCGAGGGTGTCACGGCCTTCGCACCGGGTGACGAGGTGTTCGGGTCGGGTTCCGGCGCGTTCGCCGAGCTCGCTCTGGCGAGGGCCGAGAACCTGGTCGCGAAGCCCGTCGACGTCTCGTTCGAGGATGCCGCGGCGGCACCCATCGCCGGGTACACGGCGCTGCAGGCGCTGCGCGCCGTCGGCGACCTGCACGGTCGCACGGTCGTCGTCACCGGTGCCGGTGGCGGCGTCGGCTCGTTCCTCGTGCAGCTCGCCAAGCGCGGCGGCGCTCGCGTGATCGCGGTGTGCAGCGCCGGCAAGGCCGGGCTCGTGCGCTCGCTGGATGCCGACGAGGTGGTGGACTACGCGACCGCCGACGTCACCCGGCGGGCTGATCCGGTGGATGCCGTGCTCGACTTCGCCGGCGGGCGATCGGTGCGCGACTGGAAGCGCATCCTGCGGCCGGGCGGGGTGCTCGTGCAGGGCGGCAACGAGGAGGGCGGCGATGTGCTCGGTCCGGTGACCGACGTGCTCAGGAGCCGTTTCGTGCGCGGCATCCGCGTGGTGTCGCTGCTCGCCCTGGTGAAGCCGGACGATCTCGACGAGCTGGCACGGCTGCTCGGTTCTGGCGAGCTGCGCCCGCCGGTGGCCCGCACCTACCCCCTGGAGGAGACGGCGCGGGCCATCGACGACCTGCGGGCCGCCCGGTACCCGGGCAAGCTCGTCATCGTGCCCTGAGGCTCAGCCTCGATCGCGGGCCTGCGCCCGCAGCGCGCGCTCGACGCCGGCGAGCTGCTCGATCACGAGCCGCCGCAGCGCCGGGGTGTCCGGGTTGGCGTCGAGCCAGGCGTTCGTCGCGTCGACCAGCTGCTGCGTGACCACCGGCGGGTAGAAGCCCTGGATGACGTAGGAGGCGATCTGGTAGCTGCGGTCGCGCCAGACATCCGTGAGCGCCTCGAAGTACGGGGCGATGAGCTCGTCGTAGCCCTGCTGCTCGTTGACGTGCTGGTAGCCGACGCCGGAGCTGCGCAGCACCACATTCGACACCGAGGTGTCGGTGAGGGCGGTGCTGAGCGCGGCGAGCTTGCCGTCGACGGTGGGGATGGTGGCGCGGGCGCGCGCGGCCGCCTGCTGCCCGTTCGCGGTGTTGTCGTTCGACAGCGACGCCGAGATGTCCGCCTCTCCCGCGCGCCCGATGAGCACGAGGCCCTCGAGGATCTCCCAGGAGAGGTCGGTGTCGATGCTCAGGCCATCGAGGGCGATCGAGCCGTCGAGGAGCCCCTGCAGGGTCGCCGCGTGCTCGTCGGTGGAGGGGATGCTGGCGAAGAACTTCACGAACTGGAATTGGGCGTCCGAGCCGGGCGCGGCATCCTGCGCCAGCTTCCAGAGCCCGTCCCCGACGGCCGTGATGGTCTCGGCGCGCCGGGCCGGATCGACGTAGAACCGCGCCGTCGAGGTGAGCTGGGTGAGCGTGGTCCGCAGCGTGGTGGACTCCGTCTCGGTGCCGATGTTGTTCAGCACCAGACGCACGTAGTCGCTGGGGGCCGTCTCCGCATCCCGGGTCGCGTCCCACGCGGCACCCCACACCAGGGCGCGGGCCAGCGGGTCCTCGATATCGGCGAGGTGTTCCATCGCGACGGCGAGCGAGGCGTCGTCGAGGCGGATCTTCGCGTACGCGAGGTCCTCGTCGTTGATGAGCACCAGGTCCGGGCGAACCCGGCCGACCAGGTCGGGCACCTCGGTGCGCTCGCCGTCGACGTCGAGCTCGAGGCGGTCGTCGCGCACCAGCTTGCCGTCACGCAGGGAGTACAACCCGATCGCGAGGCGGTGCGGGCGGATGGTCGGGTAGCCGGGGTCGGCGGACTGCAGCACGGCGAACGCGGTGATGGTGCCGTCGGCGTCCGTCTCGATCTGCGGCCGCAGCGTGTTGACGCCGGCAGTCTCGAGCCACAGTTCTGACCAGCCCGAGAGGTCGCGCCCGGAGGTGACCTCGAGCTCGGCCAGCAGATCCTTCAGCTCTGTGTTGCCGTGCGCGTGCTTCTTGAAGTACGCCGAGACCCCGGCCATGAACTGCGGCAGGCCGACCCACGCGACGAGCTGCTTCAGCACCGACCCGCCCTTGGCGTAGGTGATGCCGTCGAAGTTGACCTGCACGTCCTCCAGGTCGTTGATCGTCGCCACAACCGGGTGGGTGGACGGCAGCTGGTCCTGCTTGTAGGCCCAGCTCTTCTCCATCGCCTGGAACGTCGTCCACGCCTCGGTCCACTCGGTGGCCTCGGCGGTGGCGAGCGTCGACGCCCACTCGGCGAACGATTCGTTCAGCCAGAGGTCGTTCCACCACTTCATAGTGACCAGGTCGCCGAACCACATGTGCGCCAACTCGTGCAGGATCGTGACGACCCGGCGCTCCTTGATCGCGTCGGTGACCTTCGAGCGGAACACGTACGTCTCGGTGAAGGTGATCGCGCCGGCGTTCTCCATCGCGCCCGCGTTGAACTCCGGCACGAACAACTGGTCGTACTTGTCGAACGGGTACGGCACGTCGAACTGCGACTCGTAGAACGCGAAGCCCTGCTTGGTCTTCTCGAAGATGTACTCCGGGTCGAGGTGCTCGCGCAGCGACCTGCGGCAGTAGATTCCGAGCGGGATGACGCGGCCGTCGCTGCTGGTGAGCTCGTCGGTCACCGACTCGTAGGGGCCGGCGATGAGCGCCGTGACGTAGCTCGAGAGCTTCGGGGTGGGCTCGAACGCCCATGTCGCCGTCTCGCCGTCGACCGAGGGGGCGGGGGTCGGCTGGTTGCTCACGACCGCCCAGCGCGCCGGCGCCGTGACGGTGAACCGGAACGTCGCCTTCAGGTCGGGCTGCTCGAACACGGCGAACATGCGCCGCGAGTCGGGCACCTCGAACTGGGTGTACAGGTACACCTCGCCGTCGACCGGGTCGACGAACCGGTGCAGGCCCTCGCCGGTGTTCGTGTACAGCGCGTCGGCGACGACCACGAGCTCGTTCCGCTCCTGCAGGTCGGGCAACTGGATGCGCACGCCGTCCGCCACCTCGGCGGGGTCGAGCTCGGCGCCGTTGAGGGTGACCGAGTGCACCGTCTGCGTGATGGCGTCGATGAAGGTGGATGCGCCGGCCTGCGCCGCGAACACCACGCGCGTCGTCGAGGTGAAGACCTCGTCGCCGCGGGTGAGGTCGAGCGTCACGTCGTACGACTCGACGTCGAGCAGTGCCCTCCGCTCCTGGGCTTCGGCTCTGGTCAGGTTGTCACCGGGCATCGCGCGCTCCTTCGGTCGGCCGGACGGATCCGACCACCAAGCCTAGGCGAGCGGCTCAGGCGAGCGTCAGCACCGGCGAGCGCTCTGCCGCGGCCGTGCCGAGCATCCGCTCGACGTCGGCGATCGCGTCGGCGAGCAGGGCCCGCAGCCGAGCGTCCGGGTCGTCGACGCAGGCCAGGGCGATGCCGACCACGGCGGTGTGCACCATCGCGTACGCGGCACGCTCGGTGTTGCGCGGCCGCGCCGGTGTGCGAGCGAGGTAGGCCCGCGCCCAGCGTTCGGAATCCGGGGTCGTCGCGAAGGCATCCCGCACCGCGTCGGTGTCGGCGCCGAGAGCCAGCAGCCCGGTGGCGAGGGCGCGCTGACGCTCCATGCTCGCGATCGGCAGCGCGTGGGCGGCGGCCCGGATCGCGACCGCGATGGCGATGCGCGGGTCGTCGCCGTTCAGGCCGATCACCCGGTGCACCAGCGGCATGAGCCGGTCGCGGCGCCGGTCCGAGGTGAGGTCGTTCACATCGCGGGCCAGGGCGGCCAGCAGCGGATGCGTGCAGGCGGGATGGTCGCTCCAGCGTTCGCCGGCGAGGTAGGAGGCGAACTCCATGAAGCAGGCGCCCTGCCGCGGCGACCGATGGCGCCCGGCGGAGAGGATCGGGAGAAGGGACGGTGTGCGTGCCATGGGATACCTCCTCTTCCCAGTGTCCTCCTGCACCGGGCGGGATGGAAGACTGGCGGCATGCGCATCCACATCGCCACCGATCACGCGGGCCTCGAGTTCAGCGAGGATCTGCAGCAGCACCTGCGCTCGGCCGGCCACGAGGTCGTGGACCACGGACCCAAGGAGTACGACCCGCTCGACGACTACCCGAGCTTCTGCATCAGCGCCGCCCTCGCGGTCGTACGCGACCAGCAGGCCGGGCTCGAGTGCCTCGGCATCGTGTTCGGCGGCTCGGGTAACGGCGAGCAGATCGCCGCGAACAAGGTCGAGGGGGTCCGCGCCGCGCTGGTGTGGAGCGAGTCGACCGCTCTGCTCGCCCGCCAGCACAACGATGCGAACGTGATCGCGATCGGCGCCCGGCAGCACACCGTCGAGCAGGCCAAGCACTTCATCGACGTGTTCGTCGCCGAGCCGTTCTCGGGTGAGGAGCGGCACGCCCGCCGCATCGCGCAGCTCGCCGAGTACGAGCGCACCGGGCAGATCGCGGGGCATCCCCTTGCCTGAGGGTCACTCCGTCCACCGCATCGCGCGGCAGTTCGATCTGCACTACGTCGGCAAACCGGTCGCGGCGTCGTCGCCGCAGGGCCGGTTCGCGGCCGGCGCGGCCCAGCTCGACGGTCACACCGTGGTGGATGCCCGTGCCGTCGGCAAGCAGATGTTCCTGCAGTTCGACCACGAGCTGTACCTGCGGGTGCACCTCGGGATGTACGGGGCCTGGGACTTCTCCGGTGACGTCACCGCGGACGCCACCATGGCATCCGCGAGCAACCGCATCGGTCAGACCAACCAGCGCGGCACCTCGGCGCTCGAGAACGAGGACTCGCTGTCGTCGATCGGCGCGCCCCGTCGCGCCCGCCTGCGGATGTCCGAGCAGGAGGTGCCGGGGGAGCAGCTCACCGAGTTCCCGCCGCCGCCCGTCGGCGCGGTGCGGGTGCGGCTGCTCACCGACGTCACCTGCGCCGACCTGCGCGGCCCGACCGCATGCGAGGTCGAGACGCCCGACGAGGTGCAGCGCACGCTCGCCAAGCTCGGGCCCGACCCGCTCGTCGACGACCCCGCCGAGGCGGAGGAGCGCTTCGTCGCCACCGTCCGCAAGAAGCCGACGTCGATCGCGCTGCTGCTCATGGACCAGTCCGTGGTGAGCGGCATCGGCAACGTGTACCGGGCTGAGCTGCTGTTCCGCGCCCGGCTCAACCCGTTCACCCCCGGTCGTGAGCTGCCCGAGGATGTCGTGCGCGCCCTCTGGCGGGACTGGGACCACCTGCTGCGCATCGGCGTGCAGACCGGGCAGATGATGACCATGGACGGGCTCGGACCGGAGGCGTACGACGCCGCCATGGCGTACCGCTCGGACCGGCACTGGGTGTACCACCGCACCGGCGAGCCGTGCCGCGTGTGCGGCACCCCGATCGCCATGCAGGAGCTGGGTGGACGCAAGCTCTACTGGTGCCCGAAGGATCAGGCGTAGATGCGGCACACCCCGTCGTATCTGCTGACCGACGAGACAGAGGTCAAGCGGCTCATCGTCGAGAACCCGTGGGCCACGATCGTCTCGGGACCGGCATCCGGCCTCGTCGCATCCCACTACCCGATCGTGCTCGAACCGGATGAGCCGGGTATCAGCATCGTCTCCCACGTCGGCCGTCCCGACGAGCGGCTGCACGAGCTCGGGCAGCACGAGGTGCTCGTGATCGTGCAGGGGCCGCACGGCTACATCTCGCCGAACTGGTACCCGCCCGACCAGCGCATCCCCACCTGGAATCACGTCACCGCGCACCTGTACGGCGTGCCCGAGCTCCTCAGCGACGACGAGAACCTGCGGGTGCTGGGCGAACTGGTCGAGCACTTCGAGCGACGGATGCCGGAGCCGGTGTCGCTGGACACCGAGCCCGACGCCGCCCGCATCGCCAAGGGCACCGTCGGCCTCCGGATCAGGGTCACCCGCTTCGACGCGCGCGCGAAGCTCAGCCAGAACAAGGCGCCAGAGGTGGTCGAGCGGATCATCGCGGAACTCGACGGGAACGGGCCGTACGCCTCGCCGGCGCTCGCGGCCGAGATGCGGAGACAGCATGATCCTCGGTAACGCCCGCCTCGGCGACGCGGTCGTCGACCTGCGCATCGAGGACGGCACGATCGCCGAGATCGGCGACATCGGCAGCCCCGACATCGACGCGTCCGGTCGCTGGGTCATCCCCGGTCTGTGGGACGAGCACGTGCACTACACGCAGTGGGCGCTGACCTCGCAGCGCATCGATCTCGGCCAGGCGGTGTCGGCGCAGCACGCCGCCGACATCGTCGGCACCGCCGTCGTCGAAGGCGCCGACCTGCTGGTGGGGGCGAACTTCCGGGATGCGCTGTGGCCGGATGCGCCGACCGCCGCCCTGCTGGACGCGGTCACCGGCGGCATCCCCACCGCGCTGGTGAGCGCCGACCTGCACGCCGTGTGGCTGAACACGGCCGGGCTGGCGCGATTCGGGCACGCCGGGCATCCCACCGGCCTGCTCGTCGAGGACGACGCGTTCGGCGTCGAGCAGCAGCTCGGCACCGTGCCCGCCGAGACCATCGACGCCTGGGGACGGGCCGCCGCGGCGGCGGCCGCGCGCCGCGGTGTCGTCGGCGTCGCCGACCTCGAGATGGCGTGGAACCTCGGCGACTGGCAGCGCCGCGTCGACGCCGGGCACGACGCCCTGCGCGTCGAGTTCGCGATCTACACCGAGCACCTCGACCGGGCGATCGGACTCGGGCTGCGCACCGGCTCCGCGGTCGGCGAGCTGCTGTCGGTGGGCCGGTACAAGGTGCTCACCGACGGGTCGCTCAACACCCGCACCGCATACCTGCACGACGCCTACGGCGACGGCACGCACGGCATGCTCGTCGTGCCCTTCGACACGCTCGTGCAGAACATGCGGAAGGCGACGGCGGCCGGCATCGAGCCGACCGTGCACGCGATCGGCGACCACGCCAACACGCTCGCGCTCGACGCCTTCGAAGCGGTCGGCTCGGGCGGGCGCATGGAGCACGCCCAGCTGCTGACCGAGCGCGACGTGCCGCGCTTCGCCGCCCTCGGGGTCGAGGTCAGCGCCCAGCCGCAGCACCTCGTCGACGATCGCGACGTCGCCGACCATCACTGGGCGGGGCGCACCGGCCGCGCCTACCCGTTCCGCAGTCTGCTGGATGCCGGCGCGACACTGCGCTTCGGTTCCGACGCGCCGGTGTCGCCCCTCGACCCCTGGGTCGGGATCGCCGCCGCCGTCGACCGCACCCAGGACGAACGGCCCCCGTGGCACGGCGAGCAGCGCATCACCAACGCCGAAGCCCTCGCCGCCTCGACCCGCACCATCGTGGCCGTGGGCCAGCCCGCCGACCTCGCGATCGTCGAGTACGACC
>DATMVL010000035.1:0-5757 GCA_035563175.1 Rhodoglobus sp.
CCTCCTCGACCGGCTTGCGGACACCGGGCACGCCCAGCAGCACCGGGTCCACGAACCAGTCGTTCGGCACCCCCGTGCCGTATGCATTGCCGGCCATCTGCATTACTCCCCTCGACGCCTTCCGGACCCGATTCCGTTCGGCGTGTCTACGGGTAATTACACCCGTGTAGTTCGCGGGAGTCAAGTCGGTGATCATAAATGGCTGAACCTCTGATCCAGGGTTTGATCACGGCGTGTTGCCCCTTGAACGGGGGGTGATTCAGACCGCCCAGGCCCGCTTCGTCGCTGTCCACTGGCTGCCGATCATCTCGTCGAGCGAGTGGCGCATCGCCCAGTCCAGGTCGCGCGCCGCCAACTCGCCGGTTGCCACGATCGTCGCGGGGTCGCCGACGCGGCGCGGGCCGATCTCCGGCTCGAAGTCGATGCCGGTGGCCTTCGCCACCGCGCGCATGATCTCGCCGACCGAGCTGCCCGAGCCGGATCCCAGGTTGTAGGCGGTCTCGACGCTCTCGCCCGCCTCCAGGCGGCGGGCGGCGGCGACGTGCGCGAGCGCGAGGTCGGACACGTGGATGTAATCGCGCACGTTGGTGCCGTCGGGCGTCGGATAGTCGTTGCCGTTGATGCGCGGCGTCTGCCCGTCGAGCAGCGCGCGGAACACCTTGGGCAGCAGGTTGTGGGGGCTCGCGTCGTACAGCTCGGGGTCGCCGGAGCCGACGACGTTGAAGTAGCGCAGTGACGTGTGGCGCAGGCCACGGGCGCGGCCCTGGTCGGCCAGCAGCCACTCCCCGATCAGCTTGGACTCCCCGTACGGCGACTCGGGCCGCTTCGGGGTCTCCTCGGTCACCACGTCGGTGTCGGGCGTGCCGAACACGGCCGCGCTCGACGAGAAGACGATGGCGTCGACGCCGCGCCCCTCCATCGCCGCGAGCAGCGTGGCGGTGCCCGTGACGTTCTGACGGTAGGTGTGCAGGGGCTCCTGCACCGACACGCCCGCGTACTTGAAGCCGGCGACGTGGATGACGCCGGTCACGTCGTGCTCGTCCAGGGCGCGCAGCAGCAGGTCGCCGTCGAGGATCGAGCCGCGCACGAAGGGCACCCCGGCCGGGACGAACGCCTCGAACCCGCTCGACACGTCATCCAGCACCACCGGCGGCAACCCCGCCTCGAGCAGCGCCCGGGTGACATGCGAACCGATGTAGCCGGCACCGCCGGTCACGAGCCAGGTCATGCTCCCAGGGTAGCGGCGCTCGCGGTGGCAGGAACTCGACACAGCGGGTCGATGCTGCCATGCTGTGCCCATGCTCAGAAAGGTCGCCCTGCTCGCCATCCCCGGCATCGCCCCGTTCGAGTTCGGGGTCGTCTGCGAGGTCTTCGGCATCGACCGGTCGGAGATGAACGGGCCGGCGTTCGACTTCAGCATCGTGACCGCTGATCCCGGCCCGGTGCGCACCAGCCTCGGTTTCGACATGATGATCCCGAACGGCCTGGAGCTCGCCGCCGACGCCGACCTCGTCGCAGTGCCCGCCCACGGGCTGCAGCGCGTCGACGAGCGCTACCTCGAGGTCATCCGCGCCGCCGTCGACCGCGGCGCCTGGGTGCTCAGCGTCTGCAGCGGCGCCTTCGTGCTGGGTCAAGCCGGTGTGCTCGACGGCCGCCGCGCCACCACGCACTGGATGCACGCCGACACGCTCGCCCGCCGCTACCCGCGCACCGTCGTCGACCCCGACGTGCTCTTCGTCGAGGACGGCAACGTCGTCACCAGCGCCGGCACCGCCGCCGGCATCGACGCCGCCCTGCACATCGTGCGCAAGGAGCACGGCGCCGCCGCCACGAACGTCATCGCCCGCCGCATGGTGGTGCCTCCGCAGCGCGACGGCGGCCAATCGCAGTACATCGGCAACCCGGTCGTCGAACGCCGCACCGACTCGTTCGCCGAGGTGACCGAATGGATGCTGGACAACCTCGACGAGGATCTGACCATCGAGCAGCTGGCCCGCCGCGCCCTCATGTCCCCCCGCACGTTCGCGCGACGCTTCCGCGCCGACATGGGCACCACCCCCGCCGCGTGGCTGAACCGTCAGCGGCTGATGCGCGCGCAGCAGCTGCTCGAGGAGTCGGACCTCGGCCTCGAGACCATCGCCCAGCGCTGCGGGTTCGGCAGCGCCGCGGTGATGCGGCACCACTTCGTCAAGGTGCTGCAGGTGTCGCCGCAGGCGTACCGGCGGGCGTTCGGGGCGCGGTTGGCGGGGTAGGGCTCAGCGCCCGAGGCCGGAGTCGAGGATGTGGTCGGCCACGATCTCACCGACCTCCTGCTGCACCGCGTCGGTCGGGTGCACGCCGTCGTACGAGGCGCCATCCGGCCACCGGCCGTCCTGCGTCCGGACCCAGGGATCGAGGAACGCCCACCCCTGGTCCTCGGCGAAGGCCTCGAGCTCGCCGTTCCTGGTTTCCACCGCACCGGTGCCGTAGAACGACGCGACCGGCGGGATGGCGAGCAGCAGCACGGCGCCGGTGCCGCCCGCCGTGAGATCGTGCAGCGCAGCGAACTGCGTCTCCACGGGCACCGACTGGGCGATGTCGTTGGTGCCGAGCATCGCGATGACGAGGTCGCCGCGCAGTGGCGGCGCCGACGCCGCCGCCTGATCGCTCCGGGCGCCCCACACCGCCCACCCGCCGGCGAAGACCAGGTCGCGCTCGGCATCGACCCAGCCCGTCCAGGAGCAGGACTGGGCGGCGGTCAACTGGAGTTCGCAAGCCGCCGTTAGCGAATCACCGACGACAGAGAACCGCAGCGGGCCCTCGCCGTAGGCCTTCGCGGCTGGCACGCCGCCGATCACGGCGAGCGCGACGAGCGCGCTACAGAGCCGCCACATCCGCATCCACCATGGCGTGCACGATCTCCTCGAACCCCATCGTGGGAGCCCAGCCGAGCACCCGGCGCGCGAGCGCGGCGTCGCCGCGCAGATCGGGAGCGTCACCCGGCCGCAGCAGGTCGTCATCCGTCTGCACGTACGAGCGCCAGTCGTCGATGCCGACCCGCTTGAAGGCGCAGGCCGCGAAGTCGCTGATGGAGTGCGACTCCCCCGTCGCGATCACGTAGTCGCCGGGCACGCCGGCGGCGAGCATCATCGCCCGCACGTAGTCGGGGGCCCAGCCCCAGTCCCGGCGCGCGTCGAGGTTGCCGAGGGTCAGGGCATCCTGCCGACCCGCGGCGATGCGCGCGGCGGCCGCGGTGATCTTGCGGGTCACGAAGGTCTCGGGCCGGCGCGGCGATTCGTGGTTGTACAGGATGACCGAGCTGGCTTCCAGGCCGGCGCTGCGGTAGGCGTGCACCAGGGAGTGCGCGTACGCCTTCGCGGCCCCGTACGGCGAGGTCGGCCGGATGGGCGTCGACTCGTCCTGTGGCGCAACCGAGGGCGCGCCGAAGATCTCGGCACTGGAGGCCTGCACGAACCGGGCCCCCAGGTCGCGGGCCGCGTCGAGCAGCTCGGCGACCAGCAGGCCGTTGAGCTGGGCGGTCAGCACCGGCTCCTGCCATGACCGGTACACGCTCGACAGCGCGGCGAGGTTGAAGATCAGCTCGGGCTCGAGCTCGCGCACCAGCGCCGACCCGGCACCGGGCCTCGCGAGGTCGGTGTCGCCCGGTGAGAGCACCTCGTCACCTCGGGCGGTGAGCGCCTCGGCGAGGTAGCTGCCGTCCTGTCCGCTCAGACCGGTGACGAGTACGCGCATCTATCGCAGCCTACGTTGCTCTTCCAGATCGGCTTCGACCATCATCCGCACCAGGTCCGGGAAGCTCACCGACGGCGTCCAGCCGAGCCGCTCGCGCGCCTTGGACGCGTCGCCGATGAGCAGGTCCACCTCGGCCGGGCGCATGAAGGCCTCGTCCTGCGTGACCAGCTCCGACCAGTCGTCGATGCCGACCACCGCGAACGCGGCGTCCAGCAGATCACGGATGCTGTGGGTCTCGCCGGTCGCGATGACGTAGTCGTCCGCGGCCGGCTGCTGCAGCATCCGCCACATCGCCTCGACGTAGTCGCCGGCGAAGCCCCAGTCGCGGCGCGCTTCGAGGTTGCCGAGGGTCAGGCTGCGCTGCAGGCCGAGGTGGATGCGCGCGACCGCTCGGCTGACCTTCCGGGTGACGAACTCGACGCCCCGCCGCGGCGATTCGTGGTTGAACAGCACCCCCGACGAGGCGTGCATGCCGTACGACTCGCGATAGTTGATGGTCATGTAATGCCCGTAGACCTTCGCGACGCCGTACGGCGAGCGCGGCCAGAGCAGGGTCTGCTCGTTCTGCGGCACGGACTGCACCTTGCCGAACATCTCGGAGCTCGACGCCTGGTAGAACCGCACCCGCCGCCCGGTGGCGTCCTGGTAGAGCCGCACCGCCTCGAGGGCGTTGAGCACGCCCATGCCCGTGACCTGGCTGGTGAGGTGCGCGTTCTCCCACGAGTAGGCCACGAACGAGATGGCGCCGAGGTTGTAGAACTCGTCGGGCTCCGCCGCCGACATCGCCCGCATGAGGCTCGAGAGGTCGGTCAGGTCGCCGGTGAGCAGCTGCAGGTCGGGCATCGTCTGCTCGATGAGCGCCCGCTTCGGGTTGTTCTGGCCGCGGATCAGGCCGAAGACCTCGTAGCCCTTCGAGAGCAGCAGCTCGGCGAGGTAGAGGCCGTCCTGCCCGGTGATGCCGGTGATGAGGGCGCGGGGCATGAGAGCACCGTAGCGGTCAGCCGGTGGTCGCGACGAACAGGAGTCCGCCACCCTCGATGGCCAATTCGGCCTCGTCGGCACTCACGAAGACCGCCTCGCCGCGATCCAGCGTCGTGGCACCGGCCTCCCCCGCGATCGCGAAGCCACCCTCGACGCACAGGGCGATCGCCGGACCCGTGAGCGGGACATCCGCCGACCCCTCCGCGACCACCAGCGCGAAGTCGGGCACATCGGGCCGGAACACGCGGACCCCGGGCTGCGGGCGCTCGGGTTCGAGGTAGGGCACGGGCAGCGGGCGGAAGTCGAGTACGTCGAGCAGCTCGGGCACGTCGACGTGCTTCGGGGTGAGTCCGCCGCGCAGCACGTTGTCGGACGATGCCATGAGCTCGATGCCGACGCCCGAGAGATAGGCGTGGATGTTGCCGGCCGGCAGGTAGAGCACCTCGCCGCGCTGCAGGGTCACCCGATTGAGCATCAGCGAGATCGCGATGCCCGGGTCGCCCGGGTACGCCTCGGCGAGATCGGCGACGGTGTCGAGCGCGGTCGTCGCGTGGTCCGCGTGGGCGACGAGCGCGGTCAACAGGGCGTCGACGCCCTCGCCGCGGGTGATGAGCCACTCGAAGACCGGCCGCAGGTCGTCGTCGGAGCGCAGGCGCGACATCCAATCCTCGATCGGACCGGAGGGCCCCTGCCGCTCCAGCAGCCGCTCGAGTGTGGCGCGGATCTCGGCCGCCGACCGGAAGCCGCACAGCGCCTCGAAGCGCTCGCTCAGCGCGTAGATGAGCTCGGGCTTGTGGAACGCGTCCTTGTAGTTGCGCTTCGGATCATCCAGCGGGATGCCCGCCGCGTTCTCGCGCTCGAAGCCGAGCTGAGCCTGATCCATCGTCGGGTGGGCCTGCAGCGAGAGCGGGGAGCCCGCGGCGAGGACCTTGAGGAGGAACGGGAGGCGGCCCGGCACCACGTCGAGGAGGGTGCCGTTCTCGGTGCGGCTCGGCGAGCCGGGGTGAGCCCCGAGCCACAGCTCCGCTTCGGGACCGCCCTTCG
>DATMVL010000036.1:0-22727 GCA_035563175.1 Rhodoglobus sp.
CGGGGGGCGCCTGCTCCTGCGGGGCGGCGGGAGCCGGTTGCTGGAGCACCGGTTCGGCGGGCTCCGGCTCCACGGGCGTCTCGCAGCTCAGGTCGACGAGCGGTTCGATGCAGGCCGTCAGATCGAGGGTGAGGCCGAAGCCGTTGAACGCGAGGGCGAGGGCCACCAGGCCGCGTACCGCGCGCGCTGCTCGCATCCATCCCCCCTTCGTCCGCCGATGGTAGCGGTCGACGGCGCGCGCTGCCACTCATTCGGGGGTGGAACCCGCGTGCCCCGTCCGCCCTCTAGCGAACGGATGCCGCCACGGCGTCGAATAGACCACATGCGCCGCCTGCTGCTCGCCGCCACCGCTGTGGTGCTCGCATTGGCCGGCTGCGCACCATCGCAGGAGGGGACCGTCGTGGACGACGACCGCACGCTCGCCGCGTTCTACGGCGACTCGTACACGCTCGGCACCGGGGCATCCGAACCCGCGATGCGCTGGTCGAGCATCATCTGCGAGCAGCGCGGCTGGGCCGAGTTCAATCCGAGCGTCAACGGGCTCGGGTTCGTGAACAACCGGGGCTCCCTCGACCTTCCGGGCGACGTGATCGCGGCCGGGCCCGACATCGTCTTCGTCACCATGGGGCTGAACGACAACTTCAGCTTCGAGAGCGCCGGCACGGGCATCCGCGACGCCATCGACGCCGACCTGGACCGGCTGAAGGCGGCGCTGCCGGATGCGCGCTTCATCGTCGTGGAGCCGTTCTGGTACAGCGACGAGCGGCCGGAGTCGGTCGAGACCATCATCGGGTGGGTGCGGGGCGCAGCCGATCGGATCGGCGCCGACTGGATACCCGACGCCTCGCACTGGATCGAGGGGCACCCGGAGTGGATGGCCCCGGACGGTCTGCACCCGAACGACGAGGGCTACGCCGAGATGGCGGCGCGGATGGACGAGGCCCTGAGCCGACTCGGGCTGTGACGCCGAAGTAGACTGGGTGATCGTGAGCCGAACCGTCGACGTCGCCCTCATCGGCGGCGGCATCATGAGCGCGACGCTGGGTGCGATCCTCCAGGAGCTCGAACCGGACTGGGACATCCAGATCTTCGAGCGGCTCGGCGATCTCGCCGAGGAGAGCTCCAACCCGTGGAACAACGCCGGCACCGGGCATGCGGCGCTGTGCGAGCTCAACTACACGCCGGAGCGCACCGACGGCTCGATCGACATCTCCAGCGCGGTCAAGGTCAACGAGCAGTTTCAGATCTCGCGCCAGTTCTGGGCGCATCTGGTCACCAGCGGCGCCATCCCGGACCCGAGAGCGTTCATCAACCCGACGCCGCACATGAGCTTCGTGTGGGGCGAGGCCAACGTCGACTACCTGCGACGCCGGTGGGAGGCGCTGAAGGACCACCCGCTCTTCACGGGCATGGAGTTCAGCGACGACCCGCGGGTGATCCGCACCTGGGCGCCGCTGCTCATCCCCGGCCGCGCGAAGAGCGAGCCGATCGCCGCCACCCGTGCCGTGGCCGGTACCGACGTCGACTTCGGTGCGCTGTCGCACCTGCTCACCAAGCGGCTGGCGGATGCCGGAGCCACCCTGCGCACGGGCGTCGTGGTCACCGGCGTCAAGCGCCAGCGCGACCGCACCTGGAAGCTGAGCCTGCGGCGTGATGTCGGGGGCACGCCGGTCGCTCCGGTGACAGCGCGCTTCGTCTTCGTCGGCGCGGGCGGCTACGCCCTGAAGCTGCTGCAGAAGTCGGGCATCAAGGAGATCCGCGGCTACGGCGGCTTCCCGGTGAGCGGCGAGTTCCTGCGCACCGACGACCAGGAGGTCGTCGCCCGTCACGCGGCCAAGGTGTACGGCAAGGCGTCCGTCGGCTCGCCGCCGATGTCGGTGCCGCATCTCGACCTCCGCGTGGTCGACGGCAGCGGCAGCCTGATGTTCGGCCCCTACGCCGGCTTCAGCCCGAAGTACCTCAAGACCGGCTCGATCCTCGACCTGTTCGCCTCGATCCGATGGCACAACATCGTGCCGATGGTCGCGGCGGGACTCGGCAACCTCGGACTCGTGCGCTATCTCGTCGGCCAGCTGCTCGCGAGCGAGGAGACGAAGTTCGCCGAGCTGCGGCGCTTCTACCCGGACGCGCAGCCCGAGGACTGGTACCGCATCACCGCGGGCCAGCGCGTGCAGGTGATCAAGCGCGACAGGAAGAAGCTCGGGGTGCTGCAGTTCGGCACCGAGGTCGTCGCCGCCGGCGACGGCTCGATCGCCGGTCTGCTCGGGGCGTCCCCCGGCGCCTCCACCGCGGTGCCGATCATGCTCGACGTGATCGAGCGCTGCTTCCCCGACCGCCTGGCGGCTTGGACGCCGGCGCTCAAGCGCATGGTGCCGAGCTACGGCACGAAGCTCTCGGAGGACCCGGACAGGGCCGCTCGCACGCTGGCCGACACCGCGAAGGCGCTGCAGCTGTCGGCTTGACGCACCTTCGAACCTGTGTTCGAATGTCCGCATGCGCTGGAGCGGGCAGGAGCTGACCACCGAGTCGAGCGCGACCCTGCCCGGGCTGGCCCGGCTCTCCAACCTGGTCCGATCGGTCACCACGCCCGACTTCGCCGGCGTGCGCTTCCACGAGGTGCTCGCCAAGTCGGCGCTCAACAAGGTGCCGATGGAGAGCGCGGTGCCCATCGAGTGGACGGTGAACCCGTACCGGGGCTGCAGCCATTCCTGCGTGTACTGCTTCGCGAGGAACACCCACACATACCTCGACCTCGACGCGGGCAAGGACTTCGACAGCGAGATCATCGTGAAGATCAACGTGGCCGAGGTGCTGCGGAAGGAGCTGGCGCGGCCGAGCTGGCAGCGGCATCCGGTCGCGCTCGGAACGAACACCGATCCGTATCAGCGGGCGGAGGGCCGATACCGGCTCATGCCGGGCATCATCGAGGCGCTCGCCGACAGCGGCACGCCGTTCAGCATCCTGACCAAGGGCACGCTGCTGCGCCGCGATCTGCCGCTGATCGCCCGTGCGGCCGAGCGGGTGCCCGTCGACCTCGCGATGTCGATCGCGGTCTACGACGACGAGCTGCAGCAGTCCATCGAGCCGGGCACCCCGACCACCAAGGCGCGGCTCGACACCGTGCGGGCGGTGCGGGACGCCGGGCTCGACTGCGCCGTGTTCCTCATGCCGGTCATCCCGTACCTCACCGACTCGATCGAGCACCTCGATCGCGCGGTGAGCATGGCGAAGGATGCCGGGGCGAGCGTCGTGCTCTACACCGCGCTGCATCTGCGGCCCGGGGCGCGCGAGTGGTTCATGCGCTGGCTCGCGCGCGAGCATCCGGAGCTGCTGCCGCGCTACACGTCCATGTACACCGGCAGCTCCTACGCGCCCAAGGAGTACCGGCGCTGGCTCGCCGCGCGCATCGAGCCGATCCTGCGGCGGCACGGGGTCGAGCGCGGCCAGGAGAGTCCGTTCACCGGCGGCGTGCGATCCAGGGCGCTGGATGCCCGCCCGCTGCCCGTGGCCGAGCTGAATCCCGCGCAGCCCACGCTGTTCTGACGCCTGTACCCCGATGATGGGGTACGCATGTCCGCCTTTCGGGTGACAGACTGCTCCCTGACTCGCGGGAGGTGACGACGTGGCACTCGGCCTGCCCGCGCACCTGCGCACGACCACGTTCGGCACCGCGTACGTGCGCGCGGCGCACACCATCGCCGCCGTGTGCCTCGCCGCGGCGATCGTCGTCGTCGCCACCCGCCAGGCGTCGGATGACGGCATCGTGATCTGGCCGGCGTTGTTCGCGCTCGCGGCGCTCGCCGCCCTGCTGTGGAACGCCGACCGCTACGGCACCGTGGCCGCCGGCGTGCTCTACCTCCTGGCGGGCCTGCCGCTGGTGTACGCCGTCGCATGGTTCGCGATGACGTGGATCCCGGGCATCCACGCCGGCGACGCGTTCCTGCTGACCATGCTGCGCGTCGCCCTCGGACTGGTCGCCGTGCCGGCCTTCCATCTCGTGCCCGCCCTCCTGTGGTGCGTCGCGGGCCTGCTCGCGGCCGAGGCGGCGATCACCCTCGCGGCGCTGCAGACGGGCATGCCACTGGCGTTCGACTGGACGGGATTCACCCTCGTCGCCGCCGTGGTCGCGCTGTTCGCGACCATGAACCGGTTGCATCTGGCCCTCATCCCGGCCGAGCCGCGGCTGCACCGCGCCGCCGACCAGGAGTCGCTGGCCGCCTCGCGTACCGACCTCGAGGCACGGGCGGCGGCGGTGCTGCACGACACGGTGCTGGGGCGGCTCGCGAGCATCGCGGCGTCCCGGCCAGGGCCGCTCTCGCCCGCGGAGGGGCGCGGCATGCGCCGGGAGCTCGACGCGCTGGTCGGCGACGACTGGCTCGACGACACGGAACCGCAGGCGGTGCTGCCGACCGGCGGTCCGCTCGCGCGCGCGGTCGAGGATGCCCGCGAACTCGGTCTTGAGGTGGGCGTGAGCGGGGACGTGGCCGCGCTCGCGAGCCTCGCGTCGGCGGCGGCGACCGCCCTCGCCCAGGCGGTCGGCCAGTGCCTGGTCAACGTCGAGCGGCATGCCGGCGTGCACCGCGCCGACGTCGTGGTCTCCGCCGCCCCGGACGCGCTGAGCGTGCTCGTCGTGGACGCCGGCCGCGGATTCCGGGAGTCCGAGGTCGCGCCCGACCGGCTCGGGCTGCGCCACTCGGTGCGGCGGCGCATCGAGGCGGTCGGCGGCTCGGTGCGCGTCTGGTCCGCTCCGGGCCGCGGCACCTCGGTGGCCATCCGGGTGCCGACGGACCAGACGGTGTCGACGTGAACGCGCCGACGAGGCCGATCGGCACGCTGCAGCGGCTCGAGCCGCTCACCGGCGCGGTCATCCGTCCATTCACCCTGACCGTCTGCGCGGTCGTGCTGGTGTACGTGCTGCTGCGCATCCTGCTCATGGCGCCCGAGGTGCGGTCGCCGCTCTCGGTGGTCGCCGCCGCGCTCGCGATCGTCGCCGCGACCGCGCTGCTCGCCTGGCGCGCCAGCCCGCTGAGGTCGCCCATCGGCCCAGGGGTGCACGCCGCCGTGCTCGCACTCGGCCTGCTCGCGATGGTGCTCGCCGCCGCGTCGAGCTGGGGTGCCAACTCCGTGCTGCGCGACGACTGGGCGCCGGTGGCGATCGGGCTGCTCTCGGTCGCGATCAGCCCCTACCGGCCGCCGCGCGAACTCGTCGCGGGTGCCATCGTGGTGGCGGTGTTCGCGGGCTTCCTCGCCCTGCTGCAGGCCGAGGCGACCGGCACCGCCGTGACGCGCGGCGTGCTCGTGGTGATCGCGGCGACCCCGATCCTCGCGCTCTCGCTCGGCGGTGCCGCCTTCGTCGGCAGCGTCACCGCCGCGGTCGCGCGGGCGCGGACCGACGCCCGTCGGCTGGAGCGCGAGCACGCCGCTCAGCGGCGGGCCGAGCTCGCCGAGGCCGTGCGCCATGAGCGGCTGCGCATCCTCGCCCGCGAGGTGATCCCGTTCTACGAGGAGGTGCTGTCGCGCGGCGAGCTGATCGACGCCGACCGCGACCGCGCACGCGGCATCGCCGACGGCATCCGGGGCGTCATGGTCGCCGAGGTCGGCCGCACCTGGCTCGACGTCATGCTCGCGGAGTCCGGCCGCAGCGCGGTCGTACGCGACCCCGGGCGGCTCGCCGGGGCGATGTCGACCGAGCAGCGCGCGGCGCTGCGCGCGGTGCTGCTGGTGCTGCTCGACCGGTCGGGCGCAGACGCGCTGAGCGTCGAGGTCGTGCCCGCCGGCGCTTCGGTCGCCGTGGAGCTGCGGTGCACGGTCGATCCAGCGGACACGGCGCTGCGTCCCGAGCTCACCCCGTTCTTCGCCGTGCTCCGCTTCGTCTTCGCCGATCTCGATGTCTCGTTCACCCCGTCCCTGCTCACCCTGAGGCTGCGCTATGACCGTCCATGACACCGCCCCGCCCGCCCGCCGCACCCGCTTGGCGGTGCTCGACGACCACGAGGTGCTGCTCGACAGCCTCGGCAGCTGGATCGCCGAGCACGCTCCCGACTTCGAGCTCGTGGTGACGGCGAGCACCTGGCTGCAGCTCGTGCACAGCGAGGCGTTCCCGACCGATCTGGTGTTCATCGACTTCCAGCTGCGTGAGGCGGTCTCCATCGAGGCGCGGGTGCGCACCTGCCGCGCGGCGGGCGCGAAGGTGATCGTGCTCTCCAGTCTCGACAGCCGGGAGGCGCGCGAGCGTGCCCTCGCGGCCGGCGCCGTGGCGTTCCTGTCGAAGTCGCTGCCGATGCGCGACGTGATGGATGCCGCCCGCACGGTGATGGGGATGACCCCCGCCTCGCGCTCGGCCTGGCGACCGCGGCCCGAGGCCGCCGCGCCACTGCGACCGAAGCTCAGCCCGGGAGAGTCGCAGGCGCTCGCCCTGTACGCGTCGGGTCACAGCACGCCGCAGGTCGCGGCCGAGATGCATGTGCAGTACGAGACCGCGAAGACGTATCTTCGACGGGTGAGAGAGAAATACGCCAAGGCGGGCCGACCGGCGAGCAAGAAGGCGGAGCTCATCCGGCGGGCCGCCGAGGACGGCTACCTCAGCTGATGGCGAAGCTGTACTTCCGCTACGGCGCCATGAACAGCGGCAAGAGCACCGCGCTGCTGCAGGCCGCCTTCAACTACGAGGAGCGCGGGCAGCGCGTGCTGCTGGCCAAGCCCGCCATCGACACCAAGGGCGACGGCGAGATCGTGTCGCGCCTGGGCGTGACCCGGCCGGTCGACTTCACGATCGGGCCCGATGAGGATCTGTACGAGGCGTTCCAGCGGCACCGCCGCGGTCAGCGTCCGGTGAGCTGCCTGCTCATCGACGAGGCGCAGTTCCTCAGCGAGCAGCAGGTGGACGACCTGCTGCGCATCGCGATCCTGGACGGCGTCCCGGTGCTCGCCTACGGCATCCGCACCGACTTCCAGACCGTGGCGTTCCCGGGCAGCCGGCGCCTGCTCGAGGTGGCGCACTCGCTCGAAGAGCTCAAGACGATCTGCCGTTGCGGCCGGAAGGCGGTCTTCAACGCCCGCACCGTCGACGGCGCGTTCGTGTTCGACGGCGACCAGGTGGCCATCGACGGAAAGGACGTCGGCTACGAGTCGCTCTGCGGCGCCTGCTACCTCGACGAGTCGGGCGGGGTGCTCAACAGCGGCTGGCGGCCGAAGGTCGACTTCAGCTACCGCTCCGGCCCGGACGCCGACTTCACTTAGGCGCTGGCGCGCACCACGAGCTCGGTCGGCAGCGTCATCGGCTCGCGCTCCACCCCGGCGATGATGTCGAGCAGCATGTCGACCATCGCCTCGCTGATGCGATCCCAGGGCTGGCGCATGGTGGTCAGGGGCGGCTGGTGGTTCGCGGCGAGGCCGGAGTCGTCGAAGCCGGCCACCGCGACGTCCTCGGGCACCCGGATGCCCGCGGCCCGCAGCGTCGAGATGGCCCCGGCCGCCATGAGATCGGATGCGGCGAAGACGGCATCGATGTCGCCGGCGCGCTCCAGCAGGGCCGCCATCGCCCGCGCGCCCGACTCCGAGCTGTAATCGCCCTCCTCGACCAGCGCGGGGTCGAAGGCATCGCCGAGCTCGTCGCGGAGCCCGACCAGGCGGTAGCGGCCGCCCGGGGTGTCCTGTGGCCCGGCGATCATCGCGATGCGGCGGTGTCCGCGGTCGAGCAGGTGCCGGGTCATGATGCGGGCCGAGCCGACCTCGTCGACCGACACGGCGGGCGCCTCGCCTTCGTGCCCGAGCGGGATGCCGCACGAGACGGTGGGGATGCCGGCGGCGAGCAGGGTGCTGATCAGCGGGTCGGACTCGTGCGACGAGATGAGCATCACCCCGTCGACGTGGCCCGCGCTCACGTAGTGCTCGATGCCGTCGCGCTCGGCGGGGGTGCCGGCGACCAGCAGCACGAGCGTGGTGCCGCGCTGAGCGGCCGCGCCCGCGGCGCCCCTCAGCAGCAGGGCGAAGGTGGGGTCGTCGAAGAGCAGGTGCTGCGGCTCGGTGAGCAGGAAGGCGATGGATCCCGAGCGGCCGGTGGCGAGGCTGCGGGCGGCGTGGTTGGCCGTGTACCCGGTGCTGCGGATGGCCTCCTCGACCGCGGTGCGCGCCTCGGGGGAGACCCAGCGGCCGCCGTTGATGACGCGGGAGACGGTGCCGCGCGAGACCCCGGCGACGGTGGCGACGTCGCGGATGGTGGGCTTGCGCCGTACCGCCGTCGTCTCGTCCACGCTCGGCATGCTATCGCCGTCGTTGCAGCCTGTGCACGGTCACAGTTCGATAACGAGGCTGGCGGACGCCACCATTCCGGGTGACACTGGGACCGGTCACAGTCGGATCCGATGGAGTGTCATGACGACGGAGTTCACCTGGCCCGCGCTCAGCGGGATCGCCTACGGGGGCGACTACAACCCCGAGCAGTGGCCGCGCGAGATCTGGCGTGAGGACGTCGCCCTCATGCGCGAAGCTGGCGTGAACCTGGTCAGCGTCGGCATCTTCTCCTGGGCCCTGCTCGAGACCGCCGAGGGCGTCTTCGACTTCGCCTGGCTCGACGAGGTGCTCGACCTGCTGCACGAGAACGGCGTCGCCGTCGACCTCGGCACGCCCACCGCCTCGCCGCCGGCATGGTTCTTCGCCGAGCATCCCGACGCCCGCATCGTGAACCGCGACGGCGTCGTGCAGGGCTTCGGATCCCGCGGCATGGCGTCGCCCGCGTCGCCGGCCTACCGCGAGGCCGTCGTGCGCATCGCGGATGCGCTGGCCCGCCGGTACGCGGACCACCCCGCCGTCGTGCTGTGGCACGTGCACAACGAGTACGGCGTGCCCGCCGGCGAGGACTACTCGGCGCAGTCGGTCGCCGCGTTCCGCGACTGGCTCCGCGAGCGGTACGGCTCGATCGACGCCCTCAACGCGGCGTGGGGAACCGCCTTCTGGGGCCAGCACTACAGCGACTGGGAGCACGTCGGTGCGCCCGCGGCCGCGTCGTCCGTCGTGAACCCGGCGCAGCGCCTCGACTTCGCTCGGTTCACGGATGCCCAGCTGCGGGCCTGCTTCCGGGCCGAGCGCGACGCGATCCGCGCCCACGCGTCGCAGCCCATCACCACGAACTTCATGGCCAACCAGAGCTGGGGCACCGACCTGTGGGCGTGGGGCCGTGAGGTCGACATCGTCTCGGACGACCACTACCTCTGGGCGGCCGACCCGGAGGCGCACATCGGCCTCGCCATCGCCGCCGACCTGTCCCGCTCCGTCGGTGGCGGCAGGCCGTGGATCCTCATGGAGCACTCCACCTCGGGCGTGAACTGGCAGCCGCGCAACATCGCCAAGCGCCCCGGCGAGCTCGCCCGGAACTCGATGGCCCACCTCGCGCGCGGCGCCGACGCGATCCTGTTCTTCCAGTGGCGGGCATCCCGCTCGGGCGCGGAGAAGTTCCACTCCGCGATGCTGCCGCACGCCGGCACCCGGTCGCGGGTGTGGCGCGAGGTGGTCGAGCTCGGGCGCGAGCTCGGCTCGCTCGGCGAGCTCATGGGCTCCAGGGTGGTCGCCGACGTCGCCGTGCTGTGGGACTTCGAGTCGTTCTGGGCCCAGAACCTCGAATGGCGGCCCTCCGTCGACGTCGACCACCAGCAACAGGTGCGCGACTACTACGAGCGCCTCTGGCGCGACGGCGTCACCGTCGACTTCGTGCTGCCGGGTGCCGACCTCAGCGGGTACCGGCTCGTCGTCGCCGCGTCGCAGTACCTGCTCACCGCCGCTGACGCCGACAACCTGACCCGGTACGTCGAGGGCGGCGGCACGCTGCTCGTCTCGTACTTCTCGGCCGTCGTCGACGAGCACGACGCCGTGCACCCGGGCGGCTTCGGCGCTCCGCTGCAGCGCGCGCTCGGCATCCGCGTCGACGAGTTCCTGCCGCTGCGCGAGGGTGACACCTCGAGCGTCGAGTGGCGAGGGGAGCGCCTCACCGCGACCGTCTGGCACGAGGACCTCGTCGCGGTCGAGGCGGAGGTGCGCGCCAGGTACGTCGACGGCCCCGGTGCCGGCGGCGTCGCGATCACCCGCAACGCCCTCGGCGACGGCGTCGCCTGGTACGTCAGCACCCGGCTCGACGCCGCGGGGCTGCGCGCCGTCATGACCGACGTGTACGCGGATGCCGGTGTCTCCCCCTCCGACCTGCCCGAGGGGGTCGAGGCCGTGCGCCGCCGCGGCGGCGACGCGGACTACCTCGTCGTCGTCAACCACCGCGACGAGGCGGTCGAGCTCGCCCTCGACGGCACCGAGCTGTTCAGCGGCTCCGCCGTCGACGGCACCACGACGCTGGCCGGCGGCGACGTCGCCGTCTACCGCACCGAGCACGTGAGCCGGGGAGGTGATCGGCCCAACCCGTGATCGCGTGCGGACAGCACGCCCGCACCGGGCATCCGGTGCACCCACAACCACGGTCGTAACGGCGCGATCCCTCCGGGACGCGGCGGCGGCCATCCTTCGAAAGGAAGAACCATGCGCAAGCAGTTGGCAATCGGCGCCGTCGCCGTGGCGACGGCCGTCGTGCTGGCCGGATGCACCGCCGGCGGCAGCGGGGATGGCGGCGGCGACGCCGACGGCCCCGAGATCGTGATCTGGACCGACGCCGAACGCGAGCAGGCCATCGCCGACGCCGCGGTCGCGTTCGAGGAGGAGACCGGCGCGACCGTGACCCTCGTGCAGAAGAACTTCGAGGATCTGCGCAACGACTTCATCGCGCAGGTGCCCACCGGCGAGGGCCCCGACATCACCGTCGGCGCCCACGACTGGCTGGGTGCGCTCGTCACCGCCGGCGTCGTCGACACCATCGACCTCGGCGACGCGGCCGGCGACTTCGAGCAGGTCGCGCTCGACGCGATGACCTACGACGGGCAGCTCTACGCCCTGCCGTACTCGCTCGAGACCGTCGCCCTGGTGCAGAACGTCGACATGGTCGGCGCGGAGGCGCCGGCGACCTGGGACGAGATGATCCAGCGCGCCATCGACTCGGGCGCCGAGCGGCCGATCGCCATCAACACCGCCGGCGACACCGGCGACGGATACACGATGTACGGGCTGCAGACCTCGTTCGGCGCCCCGGTCTTCGTGCAGGACGAGTCGGGCTCGTACACCAACGAGGTCGGCATGGGCGGCGCGCCCGGCGAGGCGTTCGCGCAGTGGCTCGGCGCCAACGGCAGCGCGGGCACCGGCTACATCTCCACCACGGTCGACTACGACATCAACAACGAGCTGTTCAACTCGGGTGCCGCGCCGTACACGATCCAGGGCCCGTGGGCGATCAGCGCGTTCCCGGACGTGAACGTCGCCGTGAATCCGATCCCCTCGGCGGGCGGTCAGCCGGCCGCGCCGTTCGTCGGCGTGCAGGGCTTCTACCTGAGCTCGCAGAGCGACAACGCCCTGCTCGCGCAGGAGTTCCTGACGAACTACCTCGCCACCGAGGACGCGCAGCGGGCGCTGTACGAGGCAGACCCGCGCATCCCCGCGCTGACGTCGCTGGCCGAGGAGGTCGCATCCGACCCGATCATCGCCGGCTTCCTCGCCTCCGCGCAGAACGGCGTGCCGATGCCGAGCATCCCCGAGATGGGGTCGGTCTGGGACTTCTGGAACGCGGCCGAGGTGCAGATCATCAACGGCGCCGACCCGGTTCAGACCTGGAACCAGATGGTCGCCGACCTGCAGGCCGAACTCGAGGGCTGACGCCCACCGCCCGGGGCGCGGCACGGTGTCGCGCCCCGGGCACCACCCACCTGCTCGAGGAGGAGAAGGATGACCGTGCAAGCCACCCGCCCAGGCCGCGTCGGGCCGGGCTTCAGCTGGGGCTTCGTGGTGAAGCTCGCGCTGATGGCGATCGTCAACGCACTGGGGATCACGGTCATCCTCTCCGCCTACCGGGCGGAGTCGTGGCTGATCCTCGGCATCTCGGTGGTGCTGCTGCTCATCGCCGACGTCGTCTACTTCGTCAAGAAGGCGCTGCCGCTGAAGTACCTGGTGCCCGGCCTCGTCTTCCTCTTCGTCTTCCAGATCTTCACGCTCGGCTACACCGGCTACGTCGCCTTCACCAACTACGGCACCGGGCACGCCGGCACCAAGGAGCAGGCCATCGAGGCCGCGCTCATCCAGGGGGAGCGCCGGGTCGAGGACTCCTCCGAGTACCCGCTGTCGGTCGTTCAGGGGCCGGCCGGCCTCGGCTTCGCGGTCAACGACGACGGTGACATCCGGGTCGGCACCGCCACCGAACCGCTCGACGAGGTCGGTGAGATGAGCGGCTCCGGCGCCCCCGAGGAGGTGCCCGGCTGGACGGTCGTGCCCCGCGCCGAGGTGCTCTCAGACCCGGCGCTGCAGGAGCAGGTCGTCGCCCTGCGGGTGCCGGTCTCCGACGACCCCAACGACGGCTCCATCCGCACCCGCGAGGGGTCCACCGGCGTCGTCTACCGGTCCACCCTGGTATGGGATGCCCAGACCGACAGCATCACGGACACCGAGACGAACACCGTCTACACCGCCACCGACCGCGGCACCTTCGCGGCCGACGACGGAGCCACGCTGCCGACCGGATGGTACGTCGGCGTCGGGTTCGAGAACTTCGCGCGGGCGTTCACCGACGGCGAGCTGGCGGGCCCGCTCGCCCAGGTCACCATCTGGACCTTCGTCTTCGCCATCCTCAGCGTCGTCCTGAGCTTCGGCGTGGGGCTGGTGCTGGCCATGATCTACAACGACGCCCGCCTGCGCGGGCGCAGGATCATCCGCACCCTGTTCATCCTCCCGTACGCCTTCCCGGCGTTCATGTCGGCGCTGCTGTGGCGCGGCATGCTGAATTCCGAGTTCGGCGTCATCAACGACCTCTTCTTCTTCGGGGCCGACATCAACTGGTTGGGCGATGCGTGGCTGGCCCGCGCCGCCGTGGTGTGGGTGAACCTGTGGCTGACCTACCCGTACTGGTTCCTGGTCTGCACGGGCGCCCTGCAGTCGCTCTCCGGCGACACGCTGGAGGCCGCCACGATCGACGGGGCGGGGCGATTCCGGCAGTTCCGGTCCATCGTGCTGCCGCTGCTGCTCATCTCCACCGCGCCGCTCGCCATCGCCTCCTTCGCGTTCAGCTTCAACAACTTCACGATCATCTACATGCTCACCGGGGGCGGGCCGAACTTCGCCGGTAGCAACGCGCAGCTCGGCGCCACGGACATCCTGATCTCGGCCATCTACCAGGTCGCCGGGGTCGCCGGCGGCGTCGCCGACTACGGCCTGGCCAGCGCCCTGTCGATCATCGTGTTCGTCGTCATCGGCGCCATCTCGGCGCTCGCCTTCCGACAGACCCGCCGACTCGAGGAGATGCAGTGATGACCGCAGCATCCGCGTCAGACCGCAGCGCGACCCGCCGGGCCCGATGGCTCAAGGAGGTCGGCTGGAAGTACCCGCTCGCCGCCGTCGTGATCTTCGTCGCGATCTTCCCGCTGCTGTACGTGCTCTCGGCGGCGCTCAACCCGCGCGGCAGCCTCGCCGGCAGCAGCGCACTGTTCAGCGCGCTCGACCTGTCGAACTTCCTCGCACTCGGCGGCACCGCGTACTGGAGCTGGGTGGGCAACACGCTCATCATCGGCGGCGCCGCCGCGGTGGGCACCGTGCTCATGGGCGCGGCGGCGGCCTACGCGTTCTCGCGGTTCCGGTTCGCCGGGCGCCGGCTGGGGCTCACGTCGCTGCTGATCATCCAGATGTTCCCGCAGACGGTGGCGTTCGTCGCCGTGTTCCTCATGCTGCTGGCGATCGGCGAGGTGGTGCCGGCGCTGGGCATCAACTCGAAGCTCGCGCTCATCTGCGTCTACCTCGGAGGCGCGCTCGGCGCGAACACGTTCCTGATGTACGGGTTCTTCAACTCGATCCCGATCGAGATCGACGAGTCGGCCCGCATCGACGGCGCCACCCACGCGCAGATCTTCTGGCGGCTCATCATCCCGCTCGTCACGCCGGTGCTCGCGGTCGTCGGACTGCTCGCGTTCATCTCGTCATTCGGCGACTTCATCCTGGCCCGCATCGTGCTCACCAGCGAGGAGAACTGGACCCTCGCCGTCGGCATGTACCAGTGGGTGTCGAACCAGCTCACGTCGCGGTGGGGGCTCTTCACGGCCGGCGCGGTCATCGCATCCGTGCCGGTGCTCGTGCTGTTCCTCGCGCTGCAGCGCTTCATCGTCGGCGGGCTCACCCAGGGGTCCGTCAAGGGCTGACCCGCCTCGAACCGCACTCGCCGTGACCCCGCCGGGGTCGCGGCGAGCGGACACGCCATCCGTCAACGGAGATCGGAGAACGCAATGAGAAGAAGGATGCTGGGGGCCGCGACCGTGGCCACCCTGGTGGTGCTCGGGGCACCACTTCCCGCCGTGGCCGCCCCCGTCGAGGCGGGGATCACCGTCGCGCCCGTCCCGGGGATGCCCGACGACTTCATCAACGGCGTCGACGTGTCGAGCGTGCTGTCGCTCGAGGCGTCGGGCGTCGTGTTCCGCGACGACGCCGGGAACCCGGCCGACCTGTTCGAGGTGCTCGCCGACCACGGCATCACCGACGTGCGCGTGCGGGTCTGGAACGACCCGTACGACGCCGAGCGCAACGGCTACGGCGGCGGGACCGTCGACGTCGACCGTGCGGTCACCATCGGCGAACGGGCGACCGCCGCCGGCCTGCGTGTGCTCGTCGACTTCCACTACTCCGACTTCTGGGCCGACCCGGCCAAGCAGCACGCGCCGAAGGCGTGGGAAGGCCTCACGGTCGAGCAGACGGCGAACGCGCTGCGGGCGTTCACGGTCGACGCGCTGCAGCAGTTCGAGGACGCCGCGGTTGACGTGCGCATGGTGCAGGTCGGCAATGAGACGAACAACGGCGTCGCCGGCGTCACGGGCTGGGATGGCATGGCGCAGCTGTTCTCCGCGGGCTCGTCCGCGGTCCGCGAGGTGCTGCCGGAGGCCCTGGTCGCCGTGCACTTCACCAACCCCGAGAGGCCGGGGGCGTACGCGACCGCGGCCGCCGCCCTGGCGCAGCGGAACGTCGACTACGACGTGTTCGCATCCTCGTACTACCCGTACTGGCACGGCTCGCTGTCGAACCTGACGACCGTGCTGAGCCAGGTCGCCGACACCTACGACAAGCAGGTCGCGGTGGTCGAGACGTCGTGGGCGACCACGCTCGCCGACGGCGACGGGCACGGCAACACCATCGACCTGCCGGCCGAGGCGACCGCGTACCCGGTCAGCGTGCAGGGGCAGGCGACGGCGGTGCGCGACGTGATCGAGGCCGTGGTGGACGTGGGCGACGCCGGCATCGGCGTCTACTACTGGGAGCCCGCGTGGCTGCCGGTCGGCCCGCCCTCGCAGCTCGAGGCGAACAAGGCGCTGTGGGAGCGCGACGGCTCGGGCTGGGCGACGAGCTTCGCCGGCTCGTACGACCCGGAGGACGCGGGGAAGTGGTTCGGCGGCTCCGCCGTCGACAACCAGGCCCTGTTCGACCGGGACGGCCGGCCGCTCGAGTCGCTGAACGTGTTCTCGTACGCCCGGACCGGCTCGATCGCGCCGCGTGCGGTGACCTCCGTCGGCACGGTCTCGCTCACGGTGACCGAGGGCGACGCCATCACGCTGCCGGCGACCGTCGACGTCGCCTACAACGACGGCAGCGTCGAGGCGCAGGCGGTCGACTGGTCCGACCTCGTGGACTGGATCGGCGGACCGGGCACCTACGTCATCCCGGGCACCACGAGCGGCGGCCACCCGACCACCGCGACGGTCACCGTGCAGGCCCGCAATCTGCTGGGCAATCCGGGTTTCGAGGATGCGGACGTGAGCATGTGGACCACCACCGGTAGCGGGCTGACCGTCCGCAGCACGGAGAACCCGCGCACGGGGGCTCGCTCCGCGAGCTTCTGGGCAGCGACTCCCTACGGATTCACGCTCTCGCAGCAGGTCAGCGGGCTCGAGCCGGGAGAGTACGTCCTCACCGGCGCCGCGCAGGGCGAAGCCAAGGGCACCGGCACGCTCCGGTTGGAGCTCGGCAGCGGCGGAACCACGCAGCAGGCGGCCTTCGCGCTCACCGGATGGCGCAACTGGTCGACGCCCGCCACCGGGCGCGTGACCGTCGGCGCCGACGGCATCGCCACCGTGCGCATCGTCGGCGACCTCCCGGCCGAGGGATGGGGCAGCGTCGATGACCTGTCGCTGACCCTCGTCGCCGCCGAGGCGGCCGACACCGCCGGGCTCGAGGATGCCCTGGCCCGCGCCGCCGCGATCGACCGGTCGACGTTCACGCCGGCCTCGCTCGCGGCGCTCGACGAGGCGGTGGGCGTCGCGCAGTTCGTCGTCGCGGGGTCGCCCACCGCCGACCAGGTCGCCGACGCTCTCGCGCTGCTCGAGCAGGCCCTCGACGGGCTCGAGCCGATCGACGTGCCGGTGCTCGAGGCCACCGCGTCCGACACCACCGTCACCGCCGGCGATGTCGTGCACCTGCGGGGCAGCGGCTTCCAGCCGGATGAGCCCGTCGAGGTGTGGCTGCACTCCGAGCCGGTGCGGCTGGTGCAGACGTCGGCGGATGCCCAGGGTGTCGTCACCGCGACCGTCACCGTGCCGCGCGACACCGCGCCCGGAGGTCACCGGATCGAGCTGCGCGGGGCGATCAGCGGCTCGGCCTGGATCGACATCACCGTCACCGCCGCCCTCGCCCGCACCGGTGTCGCGCCGGTGGCGTGGTGGTGGGTCGCGGTGCCGATGGTCGCGGTCGGGATCGTCGCGGTCGTGATCGGGCGGCGTCGGCGGGTGTGACGTGCGTCGAGGCGTCGGGCGGGGAGCAGTGCAACCGAGGGCTGGATGGGCGGTGCTAGGTGCTCAGGGGGGTCGGGGTACGCCCCACCGGCCCCTCCACATGCGGCGGCCGAGTGCGTCGTCGGTGCGAGGTGAGCTCCCGCCGCACGTGGAGCCTCCGGCCGGCGGGGACCCCGCCTGAGTGACAGCCTCTAGAACATGAAGAAGGACCGTCCATATATGGACGGTCCTTCTTCATGTTCGTCGGGGTAACAGGATTTGAACCTGCGGCCTCTTCGTCCCGAACGAAGCGCGCTACCAAGCTGCGCCATACCCCGGATCAGCCCGAAGGCCTCGTCAAGCGTACCCGAAATCTCCGGGCGTGAGGGTCACGACCACCGCCTCCGGCGGGCACGCGAACCGGAACGGCGCGTACACCGAGGTGCCGATCCCGGCGCTCACCTCAAGGAACGAGGCGCGCCGGGCGTGGAACCAGGTGCTCAGCCCCTGCGCCTGCTCGCGCGGGATGTCGCAGTTGGTGACCAGTGCCGGCAACCCCGGCACCCGCACCTGCCCGCCGTGGGTGTGCCCGGCGAAGATCACGCTCGCCCCGTAGGTGACGAACGCGTCCAGCACCCGGCGGTACGGCGCGTGGGTGACGCCGATGGTGACCGCCTCCGGCCCGCTCGGGTCGTCATCCCATCCGACGTTCTCGCGCATCTCCTCCATCACCGCGGGCAGCCGGTCGAGCCGGTCCCAGCCGCGGTGGGCGTCGTTCACGCCCACGAACTCCAGCCGCGACCCACGCAGCTCGATCGCCCGCGCGGCGTTGTTGAGGCTCAGCCAGCCCAGCTCGTCCTCGAAGTGCCGCTCCATCGCATCCGTGTCGAGACGGGTCGCGGTCGAGGTCTGCTTCGACGCCCCGGCGAAGTACTTCAGCGGGTTCTTGAACTTCGGGCCGAAGTAGTCGTTCGATCCGTTCACGAAGACGCCCGGCACCCCGGCGAACGGCTCGAACGCGCGGCGGATGCCCTCCAGCCCCCGCTCGTGCCCGAGGTTGTCGCCGGTGTTGACGATGAGGTCGGGTTCCATGATGCGCAGCGAGCGCACGAAGTCCTGCTTGTGCTCCTGCCAGGGAGCCATGTGCAGGTCGCTCAGGTGCAGCACCGTGATCGGCCGGGCCCCGGGGTCCAGCACCGGGAGCACCTCGTGACGGATCAGATAGCGGTTGCGCTCGACGACGACGCCCCACGCGAACGCGGCCGCGCCGGCAGCGGCCACCGCCCCGAGGGCGGCGGCCGCTGACCGAGCCGGTGCGGAACTCAACAGGTGATTCTGCCGACGGCGAGGGTGACGTCGGTGGCGGCCGGATCCGTCGCGGCGCCGGCCGCGGGATCGGTCGACTGCACCTTGTCGATGCGCGGGTCGGCCGGGGTGACCGGACCGGTGCCGCTCGACGGGGTGAGCACCACGCACTGCTGGTCCACGTTCGCGTAGCCGGCGCCGTTCAGCGCCGCCTCGGCATCGTCGGCGTCCTGCCCCACCACGTCCGGGAACGGCTTGAGGTTGCCCTTCGAGGTGAACACGGTGACCGTCGCGCCCTTGGCCGACATGGTGCCGGGTGCGGGGTTGGTCGAGGCGACCACGCCGGCCGGAAGGTCGGAGTCGACCTGGCCGCCGTCGGCGAACTGGAAGCCGGCGCCCTCGATGATCGCCCGGGCCTGATCCAGCGAGACGCCGATGAGCCCGTCCGGTACCGCGGCCCCAGAGCCCTGCAGCAGGTTGGCTGGCGGCTCGGGCCAGTCGTCCCCGCCGCGCAGTTCGTTGGCCTTGGCCATGATGTCGCGGGTGATGAGGTGGCGCAGCAGGATGCCGCGGGTGCCGTTGTAGTAGGCGTCGGTGATGTCGTACTCGCCGACGCTGTTGCCCACCCACACCACGTTCGCGATCTTCGACGTCGCCGAGGCCATCCAGGTCTGGTTCGAGAAGTCGGTGGTGCCGGTCTTGCCGAAGATCGGCACGCCGTCCTCCGGGTTCGCGTAGGCGGTGTTGCTCACGTTCATGACGCGCTTGAGCACGTCGACGGCGGTGGCGGCCACGCCCGGATCCAGCACCTGCTTGCACTCCTGCGGCTGGCCGGGCGCCTCCTCACCCTCCGGGGTGATGATCGAGTCGACGATGATCGGCTTGCAGTACTTGCCCAGCGCCGAGACGGTCGCGTACGCGCCGGCCATGCTGAGCGGGGTCACCTCGTTGGTGCCGATGATCGAGGTCGGGTTGGTCTGCAGCTCCTCGCCGTCGGCACGCACCACACCCAGGCGGGCGGCGGTGTCGCGGATGGTGCACAGGTCGAGCTGCTGCGCCATGCGGAAGAAGATGCCGTTGATCGACTGCACGGTGCCCTCGCGCACCGTGTAGATGCCGCGTTCGTTGCTCGCGTTGCCCGCCGGGAACGTGCCGCCACCCAGGCGTGCGCCGCACTCGGTGAAGTCGCGGAAGTTCCACCGGCTCGCGTCGGCGAGCAGGCGCTCGTTGACGCCCTTGCCGGCTTCGAGCCAGCTCAGCAGCGTGAACAGCTTGTAGGTCGAGCCCGGCTGGATGCCGCTCGAGCCGCCGTGGTCGAAGTCGGTGTTGTAGTTGACCGCCGAGAACTCGATGCCGGTGTTGTTCGGGTCGTCGTCGAAGATCTTGTTCTCGGCCATCGTCAGCACCCGGCCGGTGCCGGGTTCGACCGAGGTCGACGCGGAACCGAGCGCGAACCCGGTCTCGTTGTTCGGCGCGTACGCCCACACGGCGTTCTGCGCGACCCACTGGATGTCCAGGTCGAGCGTCGTGAACAGCTTGTAGCCGCCGGTCTTCCAGGCGGCGCGACGTTCCTCGGGGCTGTCGCCGAGGAACGCGAAGTCGTCGACCGACTTGACCACGTAGTCGCAGAACCAGCGGGCCTCGGTCACGGCAGCACGGCATCCGTTGTTCGGCGGCTGGAGATTCACGAAGGTCTCATCGACGGGGGTCGCGATCGCGGTGTCGTACTCCTCCTGCGTGAGGTGGCCCGCCTCGAACATCGCGTGGAGGATGTAGTCGCGGCGCAGCTGGTTCTCGGCGAAGTTCTCGGGGTCATCGAGCTTGCGCTGGTTCGGGTACTGCACGATCGACACCAGGCTCGCGGCTTGCGCGGGTGTCAGGTCGGAGGCGTTGACGTTGAAGTAGCGCTGCGCCGCGGCCTGGATGCCGTACGTGGCACTGCCGAAGTTCGAGAGATTCAGGTACGCGACCAGGATCTCCTTCTTGGTGTACTTCTTCTCCAGGCCGATCGCGAGCTTCATCTCCTTGAGCTTGCGCTCGAAGCTCGTCGCGGTGGCCTCCTCGTAGGCGGCGTCGCGCTCCTCCTCGGTGGGCAGCTCGAGGGCTTGCTGCACGAAGGTGTTCTTCACGACCTGCATCGAGAGGGTGGACGCCCCCGACTCGATGTCGCCGGAGCCGAGGTTGCCCACGGCCGCGCGAACCACACCGGCGACGTCGACGCCGCCGTGCTCGAAGAAGCGACGATCCTCGCCGTCGACCGCGGCATCCAGTGCGTACTGCGAGATCTGCTCGTAGGCAACCTCTTCACGGTTCTGGTTGTAGATGACGGCGATGCGCTGCGGGCCGTTGACCGAGTTCGCATAGATCTCGTTGCGCTCGGGCAGACGGCCGAGCTCGAGGTACTCGGGCAGGGAGTCGAAGACGCCGATGGCGGAGGAGGCGGTGACGCCGGTGACGGCGATGGCGGGGGCCACGAGGACGGTGACCAGCAGGCCGGAGAGCGCGCTGAACCCGAGGAAGCCGGCGGCCGCCTTGACGGCACCGCGGCGCGGGGGTTGATTGGGCATGGGCTATAGGGTACGTGAGAACCCCTCTTGCCAAGCTGAAGGGATGCCGCAAGCCATGACGCAGTGGGAGTACCTCACCACACCCCTGATGATCCACAACACCGCCGCGATCCTGAACAATTGGGGATCGCAGGGCTGGGAGCTGGTGCAGGTCGTGACCGGACCCGAGGGCGGCCTGGTCGCCTACCTGAAGCGCCCGGTCGGAGACGCGTCGTGACCGTCGCAGCCCGTCTCGCCGAGCTCGGCCTCGAGCTCCCCGCCACCTCGAAGCCGCTCGCCGCGTACGTGCCGGCGGTCGTCACCGGCAACCTCGTGTTCGTCTCCGGCCAGCTGCCGATGGTCGACGGGCAGCTTCCGGCGACCGGCAAGGTCGGTGCCGAGGTGGATGCCGAGGACGCCAAGCGCTTCGCTGCCACCTGCGTGCTGAACGGCCTCGCCGCCGCGCACGGCGTCATCGGCTCGCTCGACCGCATCACCCGCGTGGTGAAGGTCGTCGGCTTCGTCGCCTCGGACCCGTCGTTCACCGGCCAGCCCGGCGTCATCAACGGCGCGTCCGAGCTGCTCGGCGAGATCTTCGGCGACGCCGGCCGGCACGCGCGCAGCGCGGTCGGGGTGCCGGTGCTGCCGCTCGACACGCCCGTCGAGGTCGAGTTCGTCTTCGAATTCGCGTGATGCCGCGGCTCGACCTCGCCGAGTTCGGGGTGCCGGGCGGCGTGCTCGAAGCGCCGCGCCTCACGCAGGACAGCCGCGACGTGCGGCCGGGAGACGCGTTCATCGCGCTCTCGGACGCCCACGTCGCCGATGCGCGGGCCCGCGGCGCGGTGATCGTGGGCCCGGCGCCCGGGCTGCGCGAGCGGCTCGGGACCATCGCCGACAGCTTCTGGGGGCATCCATCGGCCGAGCTGTCGCTCGTGGGCGTCACCGGCACGAACGGCAAGACCTCCGCGGTGCAGCTGATCGCCCAGGCGTGGCAGCTGCTCGGCATGAGCGGTGCCAGCATCGGCACGATCGGTGCGGGCATCACCGGGCACCTCGCGTCGACCGGGCTCACCACCCCCTCGGTCACACGGGTGCACGAGCTGCTGGCCGGGTTCCGTGACGCCGGCGTGCGCAACTGCGCGATCGAGGTGAGCTCGCACGCGCTGGAGCAGGGCCGGGTCGACGGCGCCCGCTTCGACGTGGTCGCCTTCACGAACCTCACCCGCGATCACCTCGACTACCACGGCACCATGGAGGCGTACGCGGCGGCCAAGGCCCGCATCCTCGATCTCGACGGATCGCCGACCGCCGTCATCAACCTCGACGACGGGTACGGACCGTCGTTCCTGCAACGGGCCGGCGCGCGCGGCCGCGGCGTGTCGTCGCGCGGCCACGCGGATGCCGTGGTGACCGCGACCGACGTGCGCCTGGACGCCGACGGGATGCGCTTCACCCTCGGCCTGGACGGGCGCCCTTTCGAGGTGACCAGTCCGCTGATCGGCCGCTTCAACGTCGACAACCTGGCCCTCGCGGCCGGGGTGCTGCACGCACAGGGCATCGCGGCCGACGAGATCGCGGCCGTGCTCGGTCGGCTGCAGCCTCCGCTGGGGCGCATGAACCGCATCCGGATGCACCCCGGCGCGCCGCTCGTCGTCGTCGACTACGCGCACACTCCCGACGCCCTCGGGCAGTCGCTCGCGGCGCTCGCCGACCTGCCGCACGAGCGCATCGTCGCCGTCTTCGGCGCCACCGGCGACCGCGACCGCGGCAAGCGCCCTGAGATGGCCCGGATCGTGGAGGCGGGCGCCGACGTGGTCGTCGTCACCGACGACCACGTCTACCACGAGGACGGCGACGCCATCGTGGCCGACGTCATGGCGGGGTTCGCCGATCCGTCGGCCGTGACGGTGCTCCGCGACCGCCGCGCCGCGATCGCCCACGCCATCGACGTCGCCTCGCCGGGCGACGTGGTGTTCCTCGCCGGCATGGGGCACGAGCGCACCACGATCGTGGGCGACGAGCACATCCCGTTCAGCGACTTCGACACCGCCGAAGCGGTGCT
>DATMVL010000037.1:0-11854 GCA_035563175.1 Rhodoglobus sp.
CCGACATCACCGAGTTCGCCCGCACCTACCTCGGGGTCGAGCCCTACGACGAGCCGGTGCCGGTGCTGCCGACCGCCCACTACGCGATGGGCGGCATCCCCACCAACGTCGAGGCCGAGGTGCTGCGCGACAACACGACCCCCGTGCCCGGCCTGTTCGCCGCCGGCGAGTGCGCGTGCGTGTCGGTGCACGGCTCGAACCGCCTCGGCACCAACTCGCTGCTCGACATCAACGTGTTCGGCAAGCGCGCCGGCCGCAACGCGGTGAAGTACGCTGCGACGGCCGACTTCGTGCCGCTGCCCGAGGACCCGGCGGCGGGCGTGCGCTCGCTCATCGAGACCGTGCGCGGCGGCGACGGCACCGAGCGGATCGCAGCGATCCGCAAGGAGCTGCAGGACACCATGGACCGGAACGCGCAGATCTTCCGCACCGACGAGACGCTGGCCGAGGCGACCGCCGTGATCCAGGACCTGCGCCGCCGGTACAAGAACATCCTCGTGCAGGACAAGGGCAAGCGGTACAACACCGACCTGCTGGAGGCGATCGAGCTCGGCTTCCTGCTCGACCTCGCCGAGGTGCTGGTCTACTCCGCCCGCGCCCGCAAGGAGTCGCGCGGCGGCCACATGCGCGAGGACTACCCGAAGCGCGACGACGAGAACTTCCTGGTGCACACGATGGCGTACCTGGTCGGCGACCCGGAGTCCGAGGACGCGGGCGACCACATCCGCCTCGACTGGAAACCCGTCGTGATCACGAACTACCCGCCGATGGAGAGAAAGTACTGATGTCGAACGCCGTTCTGGACGCGCCGGCCGCCCCCGAGGCGATCCCGACCTTCACCGCGACCCTCATCATCCGCCGCTTCGACCCCGAGGTCGACGAGGAGCCGCGCTGGCAGGACTTCGACGTCGAGCTGTACCCCACGGACCGCGTGCTCGACGCGCTGCACAAGATCAAGTGGGAACAGGATGGCTCGCTGAGCTTCCGCCGTTCGTGCGCCCACGGCATCTGCGGCTCCGACGCGATGCGCATCAACGGCAAGAACCGCCTGGCGTGCAAGACGCTGATCAAGGATCTGGACATCAGCCAGCCGATCTACGTCGAGGCGATCAAGGGTCTGCCGCTGGAGAAGGACCTCATCGTCGACATGGAGCCGTTCTTCGAGTCCTACCGCTCGATCAACCCGTTCCTGATGGCCTCGAACGAGCCGAAGGCGGGCAAGGAGCGCCTGCAGAACCCGGTGGAGCGCGCCCGCTTCGACGACACCACCAAGTGCATCCTGTGCGCCGCGTGCACCTCGAGCTGCCCGGTGTTCTGGACCGACGGCCAGTACTTCGGCCCCGCCGCGATCGTCAACGCGCACCGGTTCATCTTCGACTCGCGCGACGACTCCGCGCAGGTGCGGCTGGACATCCTCAACGACAAGGAGGGGGTGTGGCGCTGCCGCACGACCTTCAACTGCACGGAGGCGTGCCCCCGCGGCATCCAGGTGACACAGGCGATCGCCGAGGTGAAGCAGGCGGTACTGCGCGGCCGCGCATAGCGCCCAGGCGACCGTAGGAGCCGCACCACCGCACGGCCCCCACGGGTGGAGCCAGGCCGGCCCCGCCGCCCTGGGTGGCAGACGGAGCCGGCGTCCCCTCGACGTCCGGGAACAGGATCCTGGGTGATCCCGTAGAGGAGACGGCCGAGGCCGACGACTATGACGCGCCGGCAGCGGATTCTCAGCCGAGCAGCACGATGTCGACGCCCGAGTCGTTGCCGGAGAGCCCGAGCGGCCGGATGAGGTGGCCGACCGCGTCGTCGATGAGGTGGGTGAGCCCTCCGACCAGCCAGTCCAGCCCGAGCGAGCGCAGCAGGTAGGTCTCGTCGACGGTCTGCACCAGCTCCAGCGACGCGAGGCCGCCGGGCACCCCTGTGACGTGGAGTGCGAACGTGCCGTCGGCGGCGATGGTGGTGGTCGCGTAGATCTGACCGGCCGCCTGCAGCGACAGATGCGCGCCGGGCGTGCCGGAGCCGCTGAGGTCGAGCGCGATGTCGGTGCCGACGACGCCGCCGGGGGCCGTGTGGTCCTCCGGGGGCGCACCGCCGGTGATGGTGTCGACGACGCCGCCCACGAGATCGCCTACGTCGCCGCCGACCGAGCCGCCGCCGCTGCCGCTGCCGCTGCCGCCGACGGAGGGGATGTTCGCCGGGTCGTCCGGTGCCGGCGTGCCGGTCCCGTCGGTCGCGGTCGGCACGATCGGGTCGTCGAGGACGTCCGCGCCGTCGACGGACGGGCCCTGCTCCTCCGCGACGACCGAGGTCGGCGCGTCGACCGGAGCGTCCCGCCCGGTGAGGGCGACCACGGACCCGCTCACCCCGACCACGATGGCGATCGAGCCGACGAGCGCTACCGGGGCGGTCGCGGCACCGAGCAACCCGAATGCTCCTGCCGCGGCCGCCCCACCCGCCCCGATCGCCTCCGGCATGGCTGGAATGGCGTCCCCCGACGCCGCCATCGCGCTGGAAGCCGTCTCGAGCGAGGCGAGCAGTGTTCCACCAGCGACCCCGCCGAGCAGGATCGGGAGCATGACGAAGGCCAGGCGCGAGCCCACCTCGTCGACCTCCTCGCTGATGATCGCGCACTTGGCGCAGGTCGCGAGGTGGAAGTCCATGCGCTCGGTGTCCCGGGCGCTGAGCGAGCGGCGGGCGTGGTCGCCGATCTTCGAGATGGCCCACCGGCACTCGCCGGAGGCGGAGGCGTCGTCGACATGCGCCTGCAGCCACGCCTTCCGCAGCCCCTCGCGGGCGCGGTACGAGAGCGCCGCCACGCCGTTCGCCGTCATCCCCAGCATCGGCGCGACCTCGTGCGGGTCCATCCCCTCGACCTCGGTGTACCAGAGCACCGTCTGCCAGCGCTCGGGCAGGCTGCGGAACGCCTTCGCCGTGAGTGATCTGTCGAGCGCGATCGCGGCCGGGTCGTCGGTCGTGGCCGGATCCTCGAAGACCGTCATGTCATCCACCTGCACGTCCTTCGCCGATGCGCCCCAGCTCGACGCCAGATTGCGGATGGTGGTGTACAGATACGGGCGGAAGGCGCCGTTCGGGCCGCCGCCCGCCAGAACACGCTGATAGATACGGGTGTAGGCCTCTGACACGAGGTCATCCGCATCGATGGACGACGTGAACTGGCGGGCGACGCGTGCACCCGACCGGAAGTGACGGCGCCACAACTCCGCGTACGCGCGTCGATCCCCCGCGCGCGTCCGCTCGACGAGCACCTCGTCGGAAGTGGTCGGCTTCGACGGTTCCGGTCGGTTCATCCCCCTGATCTTTCCCGGGTCCTCTTCGATTGTCCCTGCGGGATGAAGGTCGCACTACTCCCTTCACCAAGAGAGACAGACAGATCGGTCTGCTATGACGCGGAACGTCACTCGAAGTGGGGCCCCCAGTTCGGGGGGCATCACAACGCGGCGGCGGCGCTCCGTGCCTGGGCTGCGGTGGCCGCGGTCAGCGCGGCCGCCGCGCGGGCCCGCGCCTGCTCGAGCGTGACCGTCGCGAGCTCGGCGCGCACGTCGGCGAGCGCGGCCGGCGTCATCGACAGGGTGGTCACGCCGAGACCCACGAGCACCACCGCGAGCTGCGGGTCGGCCGCGGCCTCGCCGCAGACCCCCACCGGTTTGCCGGCCGCCGCACCGGCGTCACCGAGCAGCTTCACCAGCCGCAGGACCGCGGGATGCCACGGGTCCTGGTAGCTCGCGACGCTGCCGAGCATGCGGTCGGCGGCGAGCGTGTACTGGGTGAGGTCGTTGGTGCCGATGGAGACGAAGTCGGTGACCTCGGCCACCTGGTCGGCGACCACGGCCAGCGACGGCACCTCGGCCATCACGCCGACGGTGCGCAGGCCGAGGCCCTTGCCGTACTCGACGAACCAGGCGCTCTCGTCGGCGTCGGCCACCATCGGGGCCATCACCCACAGGTCCGCCTCGGTCGCCTCCTGCGCGTTCACGAGCGCCTGCAGTTGATCCTTCAGGATCCGCTCGCTGGCCCGCAGCGCACGCAGACCGCGCAGGCCGAGCGCCGGGTTCTCCTCGTGCGCGTCGTTGAGGAACGCGAGCGGCTTGTCGGCGCCGGCATCGAGGGCGCGCACGACGACCTTCCTCCCCGGGAAGTGCTGCAGCAGCTCCGTGTACTGGGTGGTCTGATCCTCGACCGTGGGTGCCGTCGCCGAGTCGAGGAACAGGAACTCGGTGCGGAACAGGCCGACGCCCTCCGCACCGAGCTCGACGGCCTTCGCGGCATCCTTCGGCGAACCCAGGTTGGCCAGCAGCGGCACCTTGGTGCCGTCGGCGAGCGCCCCGTCGGTGATCGGCGCATCCGCCGCGGCGGCGCGCTGCTCGCGCTGCTGCCGGGCGGCTTCGACAGCCGCCTCGTCCGGGTCGCTGACGACCGAGCCGGTGGACGCATCCGCGATCACGACCGTGCCGTCGGCCAGGTCGAGCGCGCCCTGCACGCCGACGATCGCCGGGATCGACTTCGAACGGGCGAGGATCGCGGTGTGGCTGGTGGGGCCGCCGTCGCGGGTGATGAGCGCGAGCACCTTGTCGAGGTCGAGCAGGGCCGTGTCGGCCGGGGCCAGGTCGCGGGCCACCAGCAGGAAGGGCTCGTCGCTCTCCGGCACGCCCGGGGCGGGCACACCTCGGAGGTTCGCGATGATGCGCTGGGCGACGTCGCCGAGGTCGGTCGCGCGCTCGGCCATGTAGCCGCCCATCGCGATGAGCTGCTCCTGGAAGGCGCCGAACGCGTCGAACACGGCGCGCTCACCCGTCGACCCGCCGTCGATGCGGGCCTTCACGTCGTCGACGAGCATCGGGTCCTGCGCCATCATCGACGCGGCCTCGAGCACGGCCTGAGCTTCGCCGCCGGCGCGCTCGCCCTTCGCGGCGAGCTCCTGCCCGACCGCCGAGAGGGCCGCCTGCACGGTCGCGAACTCGGCGGCCGCGTCACCGCCGTGCTGCTTCGACTCGGGCTCGGGCAGGGGGTCGGGCATCCTCAGGATCGGTCCGACCGCGATACCGCGACCCACGCCCACTCCGTGCAGCTCCATGCGCGTCCCCTTCCGGTCAAGCCTGCGAGTCAGCCTAGCCCGGCTGGATATCGTGGCCCCATGGCGTTGCAGGCCCGGATCGCGTCCGCCGTCGCGTTCGTGATGCGCCTCAAGCCCGTGCGCGTGTTCGTGCACTACGGGCAGGTCCGTGGTCCGCTGCTCGCCCAGGGGCTGAGCTACCAGGCGATCTTCGCCGTGTTCGCGGGGCTGTGGCTCGCGTTCGCGGTGGCGGGCTTCGTGATCCGCGGCGACCCGCGGGTGCTCGACGCGCTGCTCGACGTGCTCGCGACGAGCGTGCCGGGGCTGATCGGCGACGACGGCGCGATCGACGCGGACCGGCTGCTGTCGGCGAGCATCCTCGGCTGGACCGGCGCCATCGCCGCCGCCGGCCTGCTGTTCACCGCCCTCGGCTGGCTGGCGAGCGGGCGGGAGGCGGTGCGCAGCATGTTCGGGATGCCCGGCCCCGCGACCAACTTCCTGCTGCTGAAGCTGAAGGACCTGGGACTCGCCGTCGGCTTCGGCGCGGTGGTGCTGGTCTCCGCCGCGCTCAGCGTCGCGAGCACCGCGGCACTCGAAGCGCTGCTCCGGCTGGTCGGCATCGACGACGACTCCCTCGCCGCCGTCGTCGGCGGCCGCGCGCTCGGACTCGCCATCATGTTCGTCATCGACGCCGTACTGCTCGGCGCGTTCTACCGGGTGCTGTCGGGCATCCGGATCCCGCTGCGGCTGCTCGCACCCGGCACGATTCTCGCCGCCGCCGCACTCGGCGCCCTCAAGGCCCTCGGCAGCAGCCTGCTCGGGGGTGCCACGAGCAATCCGCTGCTGGCGGGGTTCGCGGTGATCATCGGACTGCTCATCTGGTTCAACCTGGTCTGCCAGGTCATCCTGATCGGCTCCGCGTGGATCTCGGTGAGCGCGGCCGATGGAGACGTCGACCTGACGGCGCACCAGGTCGAGCGGGGCGAGCCGTCGGGCACCGCGGCGGCGCTCTGAGCGTCGGCGGCCCCGCTTAGGCTCGAGGCCGTGCCCAAGCCGCTCCGCATCGCCACCGTCAACGTCAACGGCGTCCGCGCCGCCTTCCGCAAGGGCATGGGCGAATGGCTCGCCGGGCGCGACGTCGACATCCTGGCCCTGCAGGAGGTGCGGGCCGCCACCGAGGATCTCGAGGGGCTGCTGGGCGCCGAGTGGGACATCCTGCACGACCCGGCGACCGCGAAGGGCCGTGCCGGCGTCGCCATCGCCTCGAGGAGCAAGGCGAGCATCCACCGCGTCGAGTTCGGCGGCGCCGACTTCGACACCGCCGGCCGCTGGCTCGAGGCCGACTACGAGGTGGGCGGCCGCATCGTCACCGTCGTCAGCACCTACGTGCACACCGGCGGCGAGGACGAAGCCAAGCAGCGCGACAAGTACGCGTTCCTCGACGCGATGGATCACCGCATCCCGCAGCTGCAGGCGCACAGCGAGCTCGCCGTCATCCTGGGCGACCTCAACGTCGGGCACACGCAGCTCGACATCCGCAACTGGAAGGGCAACCTGAAGAACCCCGGCTTCCTGCCGCGGGAGCGCGCCTACTTCGACCGGTGGTTCGGGCCGGCCGGCGAGACCGTGGAGTGCATCGACGGGTCCTCCGGCACGGGGCTCGGATGGGTGGATGTCGGGCGCACCTGGGCCGGGCAGGTCGACGGCCCCTACACCTGGTGGTCGCAGCGCGGCCGCGCCTTCGACACCGACACGGGCTGGCGCCTCGACTACCACGCGGCGTCGCCGGCGCTCGCGGCCACCGTCGCCGACTACGCCGTCGACCGGGCGCCCTCGCACGCCGAGCGCTGGAGCGACCACGCGCCGGTGGTGGTCGACTACGCGCTCTGAGCCGCCGGTGATCGAGCGGAGTCGAGATCGCGCCACCGGGTCTCGACTTCGCTCGACCACCGGGTCTCGAGTTCGCTCGACCACCGGTACCGTTGACACGGTGACCAGGCCCCGTCTCTTCTCCGGCATGCAACCGTCGGCCGACTCGCTGCACGTCGGCAACTACATCGGTGCGCTGCTGCAGTGGCGGGAGCTGCAGGAGACCCACGACGCCGTGTTCTGCGTGGTCGACCTGCACGCCATCACGATCCCGCAGGATCCGGCGAAGCTGCGCGAGGCGACGCGGCGCACCGCCGCCCAGTACATCGCGGCGGGCATCGACCCGGCCCGCTCGATCCTGTTCGTGCAGTCGCACGTCTCCGCGCATCCGGAACTCGCCTGGGTGCTGAACACGATCACCGGCTTCGGCGAGGCCGGCCGGATGATCCAGTTCAAGGACAAATCGGCCAAGCAGGGCGCCGAGGGCACCAACGTGGGCCTGTTCACCTACCCGATCCTGCAGGCGGCCGACATCCTGCTCTACGACGCCGCCGTGGTGCCGGTCGGCGAGGATCAGCGCCAGCACATCGAGCTCACCCGAGACCTGGCCGAGCGGTTCAACTCGCGCTTCGGGCAGACGTTCACGGTGCCCGAGGCGATGATCCAGAAGGAGACCGCGAAGGTCTACGACCTGCTGGAGCCCGGCAACAAGATGAGCAAGTCGGCGGCGAACCCGAAGGGTGTCATCTGGATGCTCGACGAGCCGGCGTCGACGGCGAAGAAGATCCGCGGGGCGACCACCGACAGCGAGGCGTCGGTGCGGTTCGACCCGGCGGCCAAGCCCGGCGTCTCCAATCTGCTCACCATCCACTCGTCGCTCTCGGGCACGCCGATCCCCACGATCGAGGCCGAGTTCGCCGGCCGCGGGTACGGCGACTTCAAGGCCGAGGTGGCGGATGTCGTGGCCGCCTCGTTCGGTCCGGTGCGGCAGCGCGCCCTCGAGCTGCTCGACGACCCGGCGGAGCTGGACCGCATCCTCGCCGGCAACGCGGACCGCGCGGCCGAGATCGCCGACGCGACACTCGCCCGCGCCTACGACCGGGTCGGCTTCCTGCCCAGGCGATGAGGCCCGTCGAGCTGCGCACCCGTCGGCTGGTGCTGGACCAGCCGACCCGCGCCGACCGCGACCTCATCGTGGAGTACTGCCGCGATCCGCTGTTCGAGCGGTACATGCTGACGCCGTGGCCGTACGAGCCCGAGCACGCCGACGTGTTCGTCGACCGGTTCACGCCGGACGGCTGGCGCACCGAACGCGAGTTCACCTGGGCGCTGCGCCGCGACGGCGTGTTCCTCGGCGTGGTCGGCTACCGCGAGGCGAGCGGCGACCTCGGCTTCTGGCTCGGAGCGCCGTACCGGGGCAACGGGTACATGCCCGAGGCGGTGTCGGCGGTGCTCGACTGGGCCTTCGCCGTGCGTGGAGCCGGGACGATCGCCTGGGAGTGCTTCGAGGGCAACATCGCCTCGATGACCGTCGCGCGGAAAGCCGGGTTCACCTTCACCGGCGCGGGCCCCAGCATGCTGCCAGCCCGCGACGGGTCGCACCCGCCGGCCTGGCACGCCGAGGTGCGGGCCGACGACGACCGGACGCCGAAGGACGGCTGGCCCGCCTAGCGGCGTACGATCGATCGAGTGTCCAGCGCCACCGCATCCTCTCCCGCCGTCGGCAACCCGCGCTCGCGGGTGATCGTCGCCAGCCTCGTCGGCACGTCCATCGAGTTCTACGACTTCTACGCGTACGCGACCGCCGCGGTGCTGGTCTTCCCGGCGCTGTTCTTCGCCAACAGCGACCCGACCATCTCGCTGCTCTCGTCGTTCGCCGCCTTCGGCGTCGCGTTCGTCGCCCGGCCGATCGGCTCGATCCTGTTCGGGCATTTCGGCGACCGCGTGGGACGCAAGCGCACGCTCGTGGCGTCGCTGCTCACCATGGGCATCGCGACCGTCGTCATCGGCATCCTGCCGACCGGCCAGACGCCCGGCTGGGAGATCCTCGCCCCGGCGCTGCTCGTGCTGATGCGCTTCGCGCAGGGCCTGGGGCTCGGCGGCGAATGGAGCGGCGCGGCGCTGCTCGCGACCGAGAACGCCCCCGAGGGCAAGCGCGCGATCTACGGCACGTTCCCGCAGCTGGGCGCGCCGATCGGCTTCATCCTCGCGAACGGGGTCTTCCTGCTGCTGGCCACCACCCTCGACGAGGCGCAGTTCCAGGCGTGGGGCTGGCGTGTGCCGTTCCTGGCCAGCGCCGTGCTCGTCGTGCTCGGCCTGTACGTGCGGTTCAAGCTCATCGAGACGCCCGCGTTCCAGCGGGTCGTCGAGCGCAACGAGGTCGTGCGTCTGCCGCTGGGTCGCGTGCTGCGCGGCAGCTGGCGGCCGCTCATCCTCGGCACGTTCATCATGCTGGCGACGTACTGCCTGTTCTACCTGATGACCACCTTCACGCTGACCTTCGGCACCACGCCGGCCGACGCCCCGGTCGCGGGGCTCGGGTACAGCCGCAACGACTTCCTCATCATGCTCATCGTCGGCGTGGTGTTCTTCGGCGTCTTCACCCTCGTCTCCGGGCCGCTGGCGGAACGGTTCGGGCGCCGGCTGCACCTGCTCGTCACGACCGCCGCGATCATCGTGTTCGGCCTGCTGTTCGTGCCGCTGCTCGGCGGCGGATTCGTCGGCGTCATGGCGCTGCTCATCATCGGGTTCACGCTGATGGGGCTCACCTTCGGTCCGATGGCGGCCGTGCTGCCCGAGCTGTTCCCGACGAACGTGCGCTACACCGGGTCGGCGATCAGCTACAACGTGTCGAGCATCCTCGGCGCCGCCGTCGCCCCGTTCATCGCGGTCGCCCTGTGGAGCGCCGCGGGCGGCAGCCCCGTGCTGGTGGGCGTCTACCTCAGCGCGATGGGCGTCATCACCCTGGTCGCGCTGCTCATCAGCCGCGAGACGCGCGACGTGGACTACGACCAGCAGTCAAGCTGAGGCCCGCGGGCGTCGGGACCCCGCGACAGCGCTGCACCGTCCGAATGCAGGATCCGGCGGCGTGTGAGCGCTCGCATCCCACCTGCGCCGTCGCCGCATCCCCGAATCTCCTGCATTTCGACATGGCAGCGGTGCGCGCAGCGGCGGGCGGGAATACGGCCGGGGCCGGCGCGTTACACTTCCCCGTAGCAACGTGCTCCGGGGTCGGTGGGAATCCGAACCGGCGGTGACAGTCCGCGACCCGAACCCGCGAGGGGACGGTTGAGCCGGTGGAATTCCGGCACCGACGGTGATGGCGACGACAGTCGTCTAGTCCGGAAGGGAGGCAGCACGGGCCGCGGCGGGGACGCCGGCGCGGCCGGTCGCGCCGCGATCCCCGGAGCCTCGAGAACGAGGACGGGATGACCGACAGGTACGACGAGGCGATGCGCCGGGCGCTCGACCTCGCTGCGCGCGGTCCCGAGGTCGGGCCCAACCCCCGGGTGGGTGCCGTGCTGATGGATGCGGAGGGCCGCATCGTGGCCGAGGGCTTCCACCGCGGTGCCGGCACCCCGCACGCCGAGGTGGACGCCCTGTCGAAGGTGGCGGACGCCCGCGGCCTCACCGCCGTCGTCACCCTGGAGCCGTGCAACCACACCGGCCGCACGGGCCCGTGCAGCGTCGCCCTCATCGAGGCGGGAGTCGAGCGCGTGGTCTACGCGGTGCCCGATCCCGGCAACGCCTCGGCGGGAGGCGCGGATCGCCTGCGCGCGGCCGGAGTCGAGGTCGTCGAGGGCGTGCTGCGCTCAGAGGTCGAGGCGTTCCTGCGCGTCTGGCTGACCGCGATGCGGCTGCGCCGCCCGTTCATCACCGTGAAGTGGGCGGCCACCCTCGACGGTCGTGCGGCCGCGGCCGACGGCTCCAGCCGGTGGATCACCGGCGCTGCGGCCCGGCAGCGGGTGCACGAGCAACGGGCATCCAGCGACGCCATCGTGGTCGGCACCGGCACCGTGCTCGCCGACGACCCGTCGCTCACCGCGCGGGGCGACGCCGGCGAGTTCCTCGCGCACCAGCCGATCCCGGTCGTGATCGGCGAACGGCCCGTCCCGGCGGATGCCCGTCTGCGCCGTCACCCCGCGGGCCTGATCGAGACCGGCTCGCGTGACCTGAGCGCGGTGCTCGGGCAGTTGTGGGATCGCGAGATCCGTCACGTCTACGTGGAGGGCGGTCCCGCCCTGGCCAGCGCGTTCCTCGCGGCCGGCCTGGTGGACGAGCTCGTGGTGTTCCTGGCCCCGAAGCTCGTCGGCGGCCCGCGCCTCGCGGTCGGCGACCTCGGCATCGCGAGCATCACCGATGCCCGCCCGTTCGTGTTCACGGGCATCGAGACCCTCGGCGACGATCTGATGATCACCGCCGTGCCAGACCAGCACCGGCATCCCGACGTGCTGGACCACCGCGTCGACTCGCTCGACGACCGCCCCGGCGCGTTCCGGGACCAGAAGGAGTAACCATGTTCACCGGCATCATCGAGGAGCTCGGCGAGGTGGTCGCGTGGCAGCGCGACGACGACGCCGGCCGTCTCACCGTGCGCGCCCCGCTGGCCGTCTCCGACGCCGAGCACGGCGACTCCATCTCGGTCAGCGGCGTCTGCCTCACCGTCGTCGAGCAGGGCCCGGACTGGTTCACCGCCGACGTGATGGGGGTCACCATCGACATGTCGACCCTCGGCTCGGCGCAGCCCGGCCGCCGCGTGAACATCGAGCGCGCCGCCCAGTTGCACGACCGCCTCGGCGGCCACATCGTGCAGGGTCACATCGACGGCACCGCCCGCGTGCTCTCGGTCGCCGACGAGGGTGCCTGGCGGGTGCTGCGCTTCAGCCTCGACGCCGAGCACGCACCGCTCGTGGTGCG
>DATMVL010000038.1:0-3251 GCA_035563175.1 Rhodoglobus sp.
AGGTCAGCGTCACCGACCTCCTGCTCAAGGCCGTCGCGCGGGCGCACACCGCCGTTCCGCGGATGAACGCGATCTGGACCCGGGACGCCACGCGGCAGTTCTCCTCCGTCGACGTCTCCGTGGCCGTCTCCACCGGCACCGGGCTGGTCACTCCGGTGATCCGTGCCGTCGAGACGCTGTCGCTCTCCCAGATCGCCGCTGCGGTGAGCGACGCCGCGGGCCGCGCGCGGGAGGGGAAGCTGCGCCAGTCCGAGCTCGAAGGCGGTGCGTTCGCCGTCTCGAACCTCGGCATGTACGGCATCACCGAGTTCTCGGCGATCATCAACCCGCCGCAGTCGGCGATCCTCGCGGTGGGCGCCGCCCGGCCTCAGCCCGTCGTCGTCGACGGTGAGCTCGCCGTCGGCTCGGTGCTGACGGTCACGATGTCGGCCGACCACCGGGTGATCGACGGCGCGCTCGCCGCGCAGTGGCTGGCCGCCTTCCAGCGGCACATCGAGCACCCGCTGGGCATGCTGATCTAGTCGGATGTCCGCCGGCCGCGGCAAGGTGGGGGCATGAGCATCGAGGTGCGGCCCGCCACCGCGTTCGAGGATGTGCGCACGATGGTCGGCCCGAAGCGCGCCGACGCGAACGTGTGCTGGTGCCTGAGCTACCGGGTGCCGGCCGCCGTGAACCGCGAGCTCGTCGGACCGGCTCGCGGCGAGTACGTCGCGCAGCTCTGCCGGCAGGATCCGCCACCCGGCGTGCTCGCCTACGACGGCGGCGAGGTGGTCGGCTGGGCGGGCGTGGCGCCGCGATCGGAGACCACCTTCGCCCGAGCCCGGAAGATCCCCGTCGTCGACGACCTGCCGGTGTGGTCGGTCTGGTGCATCCGGGTGCGACCAGGGCACCGCGGGCAGGGCATCTCGCACGCGCTGCTGCGCGGCGCGGTCGACTTCGCCCGATCGCACGGCGCCCCCGCCATCGAGGGCTACCCGGTCGACAACCGGGGCGGGAGGGTCGACCTCACCATGGCCTACGTGGGCACCAAGGCGCTGTTCGAGCGCGCCGGCTTCGAGCAGGCGGCGACGACCGATTCGGTGCTCGCCGGCTTCCCGCGCGTGCTCATGCGGCTGGCGCTCTAGTCGCTCAACCCGAACCGGGCGTGCAGCCGCTTCGCCCAGCGCGGCGACCACCACATGACCCGCCGCTGCCAGGTCATCAGCGCGGGCACGAGCAGACAGCGCACGAGGGTGGCGTCGAGCAGCACCGCCACCGCCAGCGCCGTACCGAGCTGCTTGATCACCATCAGGTCGCCCGTCGCGAAGCCGGCGAACACCACGATGATGATGAGCGCGGCCGAGCTGATGATGCGACCGGAGCGCTGCAATCCGCGGGCGATCGCCTCCCGGTCGTCGACCCCGGCATCCACCAGCTCCTTCACCCGGCTGAGGATGAACATCTCGTAGTCCATCGCCAGACCGAAGCCGAAGGCGAAGGTCAGCACGAGCACGAGCACGTCGACGCCGTGCACGTCGGCGGCGTCGAAGCCCATGATCGGCGCGAAGTGCCCGAGCTGGAAACCCCACACGAGCACGCCGATCGAGGCGCCGAGCGAGAGCGCGCTCGCGAGCAGCGCCTTGATCGGCACGACGAAGCTGCCCGTCATCAGGAACAGCAGCGCGAACGTGCCGAGCGCGACGATGAGCGCGGCGAGCGGGGCGCCCTCGAGCAGCGCCGACGCGAGATCGAGCGTGCGGGCGTCGGTGCCGGTGACGAGGGCATCCGGAGCCGGTCGGTCGGCCCGCAGCTCCTGAGCCGACTGGATGCCGTCGGCCGGGTCGACCTGCAGGTTCACGACCCAGCCGTCCCCGGCTTCGCGCGGCGCCGCGACCGACTCGACGCCGTCGAGCCGCTCGGCCTCGGCCGCCCAGGCTTCGGCATCCGCTTCGGACCCGGTCACGAGCGCGATGCGGGGCGCCGCGGCGTCGGGGAAGCGCTCATCGAGCAGCTGCAGGAAGCCGTACTGCGTCGAGCTGGCCGGCAGCGCGTCGACGCTCGTGTTGGCCAACCGCAGGCCGAGCAGGGGGCTGCCGAGCAGCAGCAGGATGGCGGCGCTCGCCAGCGTGATGATCGCGGGGTGCCGCTGCACCCGGCGGGCGAGCCCGGAGAACAACCCCTCCTCGGGAGCGACATCGCCGAAGCGCAGCAGCAGCCGTCCGATGCCGGGGATGCGGGTGAGCGCACCCGGCCGCACGAGCCGGGCGCCGGCGAGGGCGAGCAGCGCCGGCACCAGGGTGAGCGCGGAGGCGATCGCGATCACGGTCACCGCGACCGCGCCGAGGCCGACGGCGTGCATCAGGCGCGGCTCGAACGCGAGCAGCGCCAGTGCGGCGACCCCGAACGTCACGCCGGAGAACGCCACCGTCATGCCGGCGCGGTCGGCGGTGCGGACCACCGCGGCCACGACGCCGTCAGCCGCGCGGCCGCGGTACTCCTCGCGGAAACGGCTGACGATGAGCAGCCCGTAGTCGATCGAGAGCCCGAGGCCGACCGCGGTCACGACGTTGACGACGGTGGTGTCGATGTCCATCGCGAAGGTGAGGCCGTAGAGCACGCCGAGCCCGCCCGCGATCGCCGCCACGGCGCCGACCAGCGGCACGCCGGCGGCGAGGAACCCGCCGAACACCACCAGCATCACGAGCAGCGCGATCGGCAGCGCCACCGCCTCGCCGCGCTGCAGGTCGCGTTCGGAGACCTGCACGATCGACTCGACCACGAGCTGGTTGCCGCCGAGCTCCACCGTCGCGTCGGGGAACGCAGCGGCGAAATCGGCCTCGGCTCGCTCCATCGCGGCTCGCACCTGCTCGACCGCGTCGTCGTCGTCCTCCGGCACGGATGCGGTGAGCAGGAAGCCGTCGCCGTCCTCCGCGAACAGCGGCGACAGCTCGGGCAGGATGCCGCCGTCCGGCAGGCGGGGGACGGCGAGCGAATCGGTCAGCTCCGCCCCCTCGATCGCGGCGATGTCGGCGGCGACCGACGCGCTCTGCTCGACGGCCCGCACATCGGTCGGGTCGACGTCGGCGACGGCGAGCGTGAACGTCTCGCGCGGATCGTCGGTGCCGGCGAGCACGTCGTCGGCGGTGCTGCTCTCGCCGTCGGCGTTCGGCGCCTCGCTCTTCAGCCGGTCGAAGAGGCTCTCACCGACGACGCCGGTGAGCGCGGTGAGCAGCGCGGCGCTGAGCGCGACCACCCACACGGCCAACGTGAGC
>DATMVL010000039.1:0-5859 GCA_035563175.1 Rhodoglobus sp.
CAAGCTCATGGTCGGCAGCGTCGTGCGCCAGAACAGCTCCGGGCGGCGCAGCGGCCGCTGACCGCGGCTCTCGATGAGGCGCCACTTGCGACCGCTTCCCGACGGGAAGCACGGTCGGAAGTGGCGCCTCATCTGCATGCACCTCGAGGAGGCGCCACTTGCGACCGCCAGAGTGGGCCGGGGGTCGTCGCAAGTGGCGCCTCACGAGGTCATGCCCTCGCCGGAACAGCCTCCGCGCCCGTGTCGGCGGGACGCAGCGCGAGCAGCAGCCCGAGGGCGACGTAGCCGACGAGCAGGTGGGTGCCGGGCAGCCACGACCCGACGTACTGGCCGGCGAGGGCGAGCGCCGGGACGCAGACGATCGCCCAGCTCTCCGCCACCAGCGGCCAGAGTCTGACCGCGCCCATCCAGACGCCCTTCACCGCGATCGCGACGCCGATGACGAACATCCCGATCATCGACAGCGGCCAGAACAGATCGAGCAGCGGCAGGAAGGGCAGCTGCGGCCAGAACGCGTGCAGCACCGACCAGGCGATCGCGAGCGAGAGCAGGATGCGCTCGATCACGAACGCCACCGGCCAGAGGCGACCGCGACCGGTCGCGCGGGTCCGCTCCTGCACGAGGAGCAGACCGAAGAGGCTGAGCTGGAACGCGAGGCCGCCGAGGTCGCCGATGGTCGTGCCGAGCGGGGTGTCGCTGATCGGGCCGACGAGGAAGAGCGTGGCCGCCCAGGAGAGGCTGCCGAGGCTCAGGGCGACGCCTGCGCGGCGCACCGCCCGCTCGGATAACGGCCGCGAGCTCACGCCAGGGGCGGCGGCGGAGATGGTGCTGGTGGTCATGACGGGGTCCTTTCGGTGGTGGTGGGTTCCGGGTCGGTGAGCGCCGCCAGCTGCGCTCGCACGCCGGCGATGTCGGCCTGGATCCAGTAGCGCCGGATGCGGCCGTCGTGCACCTCGTACACCGCGCTCTCGACGGCCGTGAGCGGGCCGCCGGTGGGCGGATGACCGTCGATCTCGCCGACGTGCTGACCGTGCTGGATCCATCGGACGTACACCCGGGAGCCGTCGCCGAGCAGTTCGTCGATATCGATCGAGAAGGTGCCGAACATCCGACGGAACTCGCGCACGTGGTCGGCGTACTCCTCGGGTGTCCGCCGCAGCACCGACGGAGCGTCGCCGCGCACCTGGTGCGCTTCGACGACCGGCGCGAGGAACTCCGCAGCCCGGTCCGGCTGCTCGCCCGATCGGACGATCCGCACGAAGTCGCGCACCACCCGAGTCGGCCGTCGCCGCGCCCAGACCAGGGCAGCGGCCCCGAGGCCGAGCCCGAGCGCGACGGCGTAGCGCACCACGTCGAGGCGCGGCTCGACGAACGCGGCGGCGGTATTGAACGAGGCGTGCAGGGCTGCAGCGAGCAGCAGGCTGCCGCCGAGCCGATCGGCCGCGCCGATGAGCAGGCGCAGCCCGACCCCGGCGACGACCATGGCGGCGACATCGAGGGCGACGCGCGCCGGCCCCTCCCGCCAGCCCACGAAGGCCAACGGCAGATGGATGCCCACGAACAGCGCCGCCGTCAGCAGCGCCCCGCCGACGAAGCCGAAGCGCGCGCCGAGCCGGCGTTGCACGAATCCGGTCCACACCACCTCCTCCGCCAGGTTGATGAGCAGCAGCGCGCTGACGAACTGCACCGCGATGTCCGCGAGCGATCCCGGGCCGACGGCGGTGGCGGAGCCACCCGCGGCCGCGACGAGCCAGGTCATCGCGGGCAGCAGAGCCAGGCCCAGCAACGTGATCCGCGGTCGCGGAAGCCGCACGGCATCCCGCAGCAACGGCGTCACGAGACGCCGGCGTCGCGAGAGCAGCAGGGCGGGCAGCACCATGCCCAGCGCGAGCGTCACGATCACGAAGGGCTCGGTGGGCAGACCGGTGATCAGCGGCACGAAGAGCGCGAGCCAGCCGACGGGCAGGGCGACGAGCGTGAAGCGGAGGACGTCTCTGGAGGGTTCCGTCGTGCTCATGCCGCGCGCTCCCGCGATCGGGCGGCGAACCGCTGCGCGGCCGCCTCCGCCTTCGCTCGGGCGACCGAGCGGCGCTGCTCGACATCCGCGGCGGCGAGGTTTGGCCGGAACTCGACGGCCTCGATGTCGATCACGCCGGTCCAGCGCAGCCAGTCCTCGAAGTAGGGCTTCTGGAAGTCGCTGCCGAAGGCGGGCCCGCGGCCCTCCCCGTACACGGCGCTCGTGTAGATGACGGTGGCGCTCTTGCCTGCGAGCAAGCCCGAGTACCCGGCGCCCGGGTCGAACCCGAAGACCATGCCCGGCTGGCTCACGACGTCGATGAACTGCTTGGTGATGTACGGCACACCGGCGTTCCACATCGGCAGCGAGAAGACGTAATGGTCGGCGGCAGCGAACCGCTCGAAGGCGAGCCCGGCGCGGTACCACGCGGTCTCCTGAGCGCCGACGGGCGTCTCGCCCGCGAAGATGCGCATCTTGGCTCCGGCGCCCTCGGGCCCGAAGCTCGGGAGGCTGCCGTCCCAGAGATCCCAGGTGTCGATCGCCACCTCCGGGCGCAGCGCACGGACGGTGTCGAGGTAGCGCTCGGCGAGCGCGAGCGACTCGGACTGCTCGCCACGCGGCGAGGAGGAGATGTGAAGCAGAGCGGTCACCGAAGTGCCCTTTCGTGATACGTGCGTACGCACACGGTTTGTGTGCGTACGCACGCTAACACCTATGTGCGCGCGCACGCAAGTGCTAGGCTGGCGGCATGGCCGACGCCGCAGAACGCACCTGGGAATCGCTGCTCCGCATCCACGCGCAGGTGCTGCCGCGCCTCGAACGCGCCGTGCAGCAGGGCGCAGGCATCCCGCTGGCCTGGTACGACGTGCTGCTGGAGCTCAAGCGAGCGGGTGGTCGCCTGACCATGTCGGAGCTCGGCGCGCGCGTGGTGCTCAGCCGCACGCGCGTCAGTCGGCTCGTGGACGAGCTGGCCGCCGCCGGGATGGTCGCGAAGGAGGCGAACCCTGAAGACGGGCGCTCGACCTTCGCGAGCCTCACACCGCAGGGCGTGAAGCGCTTCGGCGCTGCGGCGCGCGTCTACCTGCGGGCGATCGACGGCGAGTTCGCCGAGATGGATGCACCCGTGCTCCGGCGGATCGCGGACGACCTCGAGGGCCTCCGCTCCACCATCGATCCGAACTGAGGCGCCATCTCCGACCGTCTTCTCGCCGGCGACGCCGTCGCAGGTGGCGCCTCATCCGCGTGCATTGGGAGGAGGCGCCACCTGCGACCGCCCGGACGGGCTGGGCGTCGTCGCAAGTGGCGCCTCATCCGAAGGTCGGGAACGACGAAAGCCCCCGCCGGAGCGGGGGCCTTCGCGTGGGATGGATCAGGCGCGAGCGCGGCGCACCACGACGATGCCGGCGGCGCCGAGCACGATGAGCACCGCGGCCCACAGCAGCGCGACGGTCGGGACGCCGGCGCCGGTGAAGGCGAGCGTCGCGGACTGCACGTCGGTCGCCGCCTGGCCGGGCTGCGTCGGGCGGGGCTGGTCCGTGACCGGAGCCGCGACGACCTCGTAGGTCACCTCGGCCTCGGCGGTGTTCCCGGCCGCGTCGGTGGCACCGATCCAGACCGTGTGCTCGCCGAGCACGTCCGTGGCGCCGGGCGCCGCCGCGAGCAGTGGCACGTCGACGATGCCGCAGTCGACCACACCGGAGGTCGCGTCCGAGCACAGCGACGAGAAGTCTGCCGCGGAGCCCTGCACGAAGGTCAGCTTCGTGGCGTCGTCGACGATCGGGTCGGTGTCGTCGATCCGCACCACGAACTCGGCGGTCGCGCTGCGGTTGCCGACGGCGTCGGTCGCGGTCGCGGTGAGCGTGTGCACACCCTCCTCGTTGAACGCGAGGTGCTCCTGCACGGTGGTGCTGCCCGAGCGTGCCGCTGGGCCGTCGATCGACCAGTCGATCGCCTTGACCCCGCGCCCGTCACCGTCCTGCGCCCACAGCAGCGCGTCGAGCGGGCCGTCGTACCAGCCGGCGGCATTCGGCGCCTGGATGTCGAACTGGATCCGCGGCGCGTCGGTGTCGGGGACCAGCACCGTGTAGGTGAAGCTCTCCGTCCGCGAGTTGCCGGCGTGGTCGGTGCTCGTGATGTCGATCGCGTAGTCGCCGGGGGCGCGCGTGTCGAGCTTGTCGTCGATCACGGAGTTGTCGGTGCAGTCCGCGAGGCCGGAGAGGGTGTCGATGCAGTAGTAGTCGAGCGCGATGTCGTCGCCCACCTCGAACGGCCCGACCGGGCTCTCGATGGTGATGGCCGGCGCGGTCTTGTCGATCTTCACCGTGATCGGCTGGCCGACGCCGGCGTTGTTGGAGCCGTCGATCGCGTACACCTTGGCGTTCGTGACGCCCTCGGAGAACCAGTGCCCTAGCAGCGCGCCATCCGAGCGCCGGATCGTGCCGTTCTCGAACTCGAGCATCACGTGCTTCACGTCGCCCGAGTCGTCGTGCCCGGTGAAGCCGATGTAGGTGTCGCCGGTGTACCAGCCGGATGCGGGGACGGCGGGCCGGTCGATCGTCACGGTCGGGGCGGTGGTGTCGTAGGGCAGCACGTCGAAGAACACGTTGGTGATCGTGTTCACCCGCGCGTTGTTGGCGTAGAAGCGCCAGTGGTACGAGCCGGGCTCGAGCGTCCAGACCTCGCCGAGCGTGTGACCGTACACGCCGCAGTAGGTGATGGCGTCGTCGGGGTCGACGCACTCGAAGCCGATCGTGATCTTCGTGCCGGCCTTGTAGACGGCGCCGTCGGTCGGCGTCGTGTTCACGACCTTCGGCGGGTTCGGGTCGGCGTCCGCCAGCGGTGCGACCGGCTCGGCGACGGCGGGCTGCGCCTCCGCCGGGGTGGGGACTGCCGGAGCCGCCGCGACGGCGACCTCCGCGGGCTCCTCGACCGGGGCGGGCTCGTGCGAGACGGGGTCGGCAGGAGCGGACGGCGCGACCGCGATCGCGGCGGGCGCGGCCTCGGCGGATGCGGTGTCAGCGGGAAGGGCCTCGTCGGCGAAGGCTGCGGGGGCGGCCGACACGGCCAGCCCGCCCACCAGCGCGAGCGCCGTCGCTGCGGCGAGCAGCGGGGAACGTTCTTGGTTTCTCATGCCGCCAGCCTCGCGATCGGCGAACACTCGTGCTCGGCGGCGGCTCGGCTTGCAACGGCGCTGCAATCGCCGGATGGGGGTGAAAAGCAGGGTGAAAGCGCAGGTCGCGCCGCGGCATCCTGAGCCCGCATGCCTAGCGTGGGAGCGGCCCGGGCGGGGCGGGCCGCGCTCGACCAGGGCGCCGTCGTCTCTCAACGGCCTACCCCGCGGGTCAGGGGGAACACATGCACATCAGCACTTCACGCCGCGTAGGCGCCGGGCTCGCGGTGGGCGCTCTGATCGCGCTCGGCTCCGCTTCCGCCGCCATGCCCGCGTCCGCCGCGGAGACCGAGACGGTCACCTTCGTCGACACGGGTTCGCAGCAGACGTTCACGGTGCCGCAGAACGCGGCGACCCTGACGGTCACCGTGGCCGGCGCTCAGGGCGGCACCCGATCGCTGGCTGCACCCGGCGGCGTGGGCGGTGCCGTCACCGTCGATCTCGGGACCGCCTACAACGGCCAGGACCTGAACCTCCTCATCCGCGGCACCGGCTCCGGCGCGTATCTGGCCACCGATTCGGAGTTCATCGCCATCGCCGGCGGCGGCGGGACGACCGGCTTCTACGGTTCCAGCACCCCGGGCACCCCGTTGCTCGGCGGAGCGGGCGGCTTCGCCACCGCCTCGCCCGACGGCGGCGACGCGCAGCTGGCACCCGGCACCCAGATCGGCGG
>DATMVL010000040.1:0-5413 GCA_035563175.1 Rhodoglobus sp.
CGAGTACGCCGACGAGGTCACCCTCGGCCGGGCTTTCGAGGGCCGGCGCCTGGTCGAGAACTAGCGCAGCACCTCTACCAGCGCCACCCAGGCGTAGAGCACGGCCGCGGCGATGGCGGCGAGGCAGCCGATCGCGATGGCGACGAACCCGTCGGCGATTCCTGCGATCAACAGCCCGGTGCCGACCGCGAAGGCCGCGACCGGCGCGAGTCCGACCGCGATCTTGAGGGTCTTCGCCTCGACGCCCTGCCCAGCCGCGATCTGCCGCACCGCCTGCACCTCGACGGCGGCGGCGAGCAGCAGCGGCACCAGCAGTTCGACCCCCAGCAGCCACGTGGGCTGATCGGGGATCAACGCGAGGCCGGTCGCCACCACGGCGAACACCAGAGCGGCGATGGATGCGGCGCCTCGCGCGGTGAGCGACGGTGAGGTCAGCACCTTCTGCACGTTGACCGACATGGCGACGATGATGAGGCCGGCGAGCGCGGCGGCGGCACCGGCCATCGCCACGTTGAAGTCGCTCCACGCCGCCATGCAGGAAGGCTACTGGCAGACTGGTCACCCGTGACCGGAACCGTGCCCCGCCTCGTCGCGTTCGACCTCGACGACACCCTCGCCCCCTCGAAGTCCCCGATCGACCCCCGCATGGCTGACGCGCTGGTGCGCCTGCTCGAGGTCGCGCAGGTCTGCATCATCTCGGGCGGGCAGTTCGGCCAGTTCCAGCAGCAGGTGATCGAGCGCATCCCGATCGCCGACGACCGCCTCGCCGACCTGCACCTGATGCCCACCTGCGGCACGCAGTACTACCGGTACGAGCGCGACGGATGGCAGCAGGTCTACGCCGAGGATCTCACCGAGGTGCAGAAGCAGCAGGCCATGACGGCGGTGGAGACGCAGGCGCGCAAGCTCGGCCTGTGGGAGTCGCAGACCTGGGGTCCGATCCTGGAGGACCGGGGGTCGCAGATCACCTTCTCGGCGCTCGGCCAGTCGGCGCCGGTGGATGCCAAGCGCGCGTGGGACCCGACGGGCGAGAAGAAGAACACGCTGCGCGAGGCGGTGCAGGCGCTGCTGCCCGACCTCGAGGTGCGCTCCGGCGGGTCGACCAGCGTCGACATCACCCGGCAGGGCATCGACAAGGCCTACGGCATGAACCGACTGGCCGAGCTCACGGGCATCCCGCTCGACGACATGCTGTTCGTCGGCGACCGGCTCGATCCGGATGGCAACGACTACCCGGTGAAGGCGCTCGGCGTGACGACGCACGCGGTCGAGGGCTGGGAGCAGACCGCCGACTTCGTCGAGGCCCTGCTCGGGGACCGGGCGTGACACCACCCGCGGGCGCCGTAGGATTGGTCGACCCGATCTTCCAGCCCGGAGAACCATGACCCTCATCGTCCAGAAGTTCGGGGGTTCGTCCGTCGCCGACGCCGAGAGCATCAAGCGCGTCGCGAAGCGGATCGTCGAGACGCGCAAGGCCGGCCACGACGTGGTCGTGGTGGTCTCGGCCATGGGCGACACGACCGACGAACTCCTCGACCTCGCCGAGCAGGTGGTGCCGGTGCCCGCCGGCCGCGAGCTCGACATGCTGCTCACCGCGGGGGAGCGCATCTCGATGGCGCTGCTCGCCATGGCCATCAAGGGCCTCGGCATGGAGGCCCGCAGCTACACCGGCAGCCAGGCCGGCCTGCATACCGACGCCTCCCACGGCCGGGCGCGCATCGTCGACGTCGCCCCGAAGCGGGTGCGGGATGCGGTGAACGAGGGCGCGATCGCGATCGTCGCCGGGTTCCAGGGCTTCAACAAGCACACCGGCGACATCACGACGCTGGGTCGTGGCGGCTCCGACACGACCGCCGTCGCGCTCGCCGCCGCACTCGACGCGGAGGCCTGCGAGATCTACACCGACGTGGACGGGGTGTTCACCGCCGACCCGCGCGTGGTGCCCACCGCCCGCAAGATCGACCGGGTGACCAGCGAGGAGATGCTGGAGCTTGCCGCGGCCGGCGCCAAGGTGCTGTACATCCGCGCCGTCGAGTACGCGCGCCGGCACGGCGTCACGCTGCATGTGCGGTCGTCGTTCAGCACCCACGAGGGCACCTGGGTCGTGAACCCGAAGGAAGGAGAGGTCGTGGAAGAGGCGATCATCACCGGCGTGGCCGGCGACACCAGCGAGGCCAAGATCACCGTCGTCGGGGTGCCCGACGTGCCGGGCAAGGCCGCGCGCATCTTCACGATCGTCGCCGAGACCGACGCGAATATCGACATGATCGTGCAGAACGTGTCGGCGGCGGCGACCGGCCTCACCGACATCTCGTTCACCGTGCCGAAGTCCGACGCGCACAAGGTCATCACCGCGCTCACCGCCCACCAGGACGAGGCCGGCTTCGCCTCGCTGCAGCACGACGACCAGATCGGCAAGCTCGCCGTGGTCGGCGCGGGCATGCGCACCAACCCCGGCGTCTCCGCGAAGCTGTTCACGGCGCTGTCGGAGGCGGGCATCAACATCGAGATGATCTCCACGTCCGAGATCCGGGTCTCGGTGGTGACGCGCGCCGACCAGCTCGACGAGGCGGTTCGTGTGGTGCATGCCGCGTTCGGGCTCGACGGCGAGCACGAGGCCGTCGTCTACGCCGGCACCGGGCGCTAGACGGGTTCCGCGATCGCGCCGGTGCGGCGCTGGCGCAGGTCGATGAGTCCGAACAGCAGGGCCGCGACCACGAATCCGATCACGATGAACACCGCGTTGCGGTACGCGTCGTGGTACGCGGCGAGCTGGGTGACCTCGCCGGCCTCCTGCGACAGGGTGGCGTAGAACACCGCGGTCGCGATGGCGATGCCGATCGCGGTGCCCACCCGCTGACCGACCTGGCCGATGGATCCGGCGAGCCCGCCCTGGGTGACCGGGATGTCTGCGAGCGTCATCGTCTGGTTGGGCGCGATCACGACACCGCCCCCGGCGCCGGCGAGCCCGAGCAGCGCCGCCATCGCCCACGGCGCCTGCTCGACGGGCAGGAAGAAGGCTGCGATCGCGGCGCCGCCGACGCCGAGCAGCACGGTGAGCAGCCCGCCGATCACGAGCGGGCGGCCGATGCGCTCGACCACGCGGCCGCTCCACCAGGAGGTCGCGGCGGAGGCCAGCGCGAACGGCACGCTGACCAGCCCGGCGACGACGGCCGAGTAGCCGAGCCCCTGCTGCAGGAACAGCGTGGTGCCGAGGAACATCGCCGGCATCGCACCGAAGTAGAAGGTGGCCAGCAGGATGCCGTTGCGGTAGCCGCCGAGCCGGAACAGCCCGAAGTCGACGACCGGCGCCCGCCCGCCCGCGGCGTAGCGGCGCTCCCACAGCACGAACGCGGCGACCGCGGCGACGAAGCCGGCGAGCCACCACCAACGGGCCGGATCGTCGGTCTCCGAGCCGGTGGTGAACGCGAACGGCAGCATCAGCGTCACGGTCGCTGCGCCGAGCAGCACGATGCCGATCGGGTCGAGGTCGCGCGCCCCCTCGGCGACCGGCTGGGTGCGCGGCAGCAGTCGGATCGCGAGCGGGAACACGACCGCGACCAGCGGGACGTTGATCAGGAAGATGAGGCGCCAGCCGAGGTCCGGACCACCGGCCGCGATGAGCAGGCCGCCCAGGGTCGGACCGAACGCGACGGAGAGGCCGATCACCGCGCCGAACACGCCGAACGCACGGCCGCGCTCCGGGCCGACGAACATCGCCTGGATCGTGCCCAGCACCTGCGGCATCAGGATGCCCGCCGCCACCCCCTGCAGCAGGCGGGCGGCCACGAGCGCCGCCGGCACCGGTGCGACCGTGCACGCCAGGCTCGCCAGCGCGAAGACGCCGAGCCCGATGAGGAACATCAGACGCCGCGAGTGCAGGTCGCCGTACCGGCCGGCCGGCACGAGGGCGAGCCCGAAGGTCAACGCGTAGCCCGACACGGTGAGCTGCAGCGCGGTGGGGTCGGCGCCGAGCGACTCCTCGATCGCGGGGATGCCGACGTTCACCTTGGAGATGTCGAGGATCGTGAGCGAGGCGACGACGACGCACACGACGAAGGCACGCCAACGTTCGCGGTCGGTGGCGGCATCCGAGGTCATTCCATCCACCATATGCGCGGGGTAGCGGCCGCACGGCGGGCTTGCGCGCTGCGGCCTAGGATGACCGCATGGCTTTCGGAGTGAGGATCGGCGTCGTCGGGGCGACGGGTCAGGTCGGCGCGGTCGTGCGCCGTCTGCTCGAGGAGCGGGCGTTCCCGATCGAGGAGATCCGGTTCTTCGCCAGCGCGCGCAGCGCCGGCACCACGCTGCCCTTCGCGGGCGAGCAGATCGTCGTCGAGGATGCCGCGACCGCCGACCCGACCGGGCTCGACGTCGCGATCTTCTCCGCCGGCGCCTCCACGCGCCGTGAGCAGGCGCCGCGGTTCGCCGAGGCCGGCGTGCTGGTGATCGACAACTCGTCGGCCTGGCGCATGGACCCGGATGTGCCGCTCGTGGTCAGCGAGGTGAACCCGCACGCCCTCGACGAGGTGCGCAAGGGCATCGTGGCGAACCCGAACTGCACCACCATGGCCGCGATGCCGGTGCTCAAGGTGCTCGACCGCGAGGCAGGCCTGCAGCGGCTCATCGTCAGCACGTATCAGGCGGTCTCGGGCGCCGGGCTGGCCGGTGGCGAGGAGCTCGCCGCGCAGATCGACGCCGCCGGCGACGCCATCGGGCTGGTGCACGACGGCCGCGCGGTGACCATGCCCGAGCCGCAGAAGTTCCCGAAGACCATCGCCTACAACGTCATCCCGTTCGCCGGCAACCTGGTCGACGACGGCCTCAACGAGACCGATGAGGAGAAGAAGCTCCGCAACGAGAGCCGTAAGATCCTCGAGCTGCCCGAGCTGCTGGTGAGCGGCACCTGCGTGCGGGTGCCGGTCTTCACCGGGCACTCGCTGTCGATCAACGCGGAGTTCGCCTCGGCGATCACCCCCGAGCGCGCCCGCGAGCTGCTCGCCGACGCCCCCGGCGTGGTGCTGCAGGAGGTGCCGACGCCGCTGGAGGCAGCCGGTCAGGACCCGTCGTACGTCGGCCGGCTGCGCCAGGACGAGGGCGTGCCCGGCGGTCGGGGGCTCGCGCTGTTCATCAGCAACGACAACCTGCGCAAGGGTGCTGCGCTGAACGCGGTGCAGATCGCCGAGCTCGTCGCGAGCCGGCTGGGGTCGTCGGAGCACTCAGCCGTCTGACGCGTGCCGGCCGGGCGGCACCGCCCCGTAGCCGAGCACCCGCAGCACGAGCAGGGCGACGACGCCGAGCGCGCCGCCGATCAGCAGCGCCGCGGCGGTCATGCCGAGCGGCGCGGCCGACGAGGCGCTCATCGCATCGGAGAGCGCGGGCACCGCTTCGGCGCGGACGGCGGCGACGGGCG
>DATMVL010000041.1:0-6375 GCA_035563175.1 Rhodoglobus sp.
GCCTACGGCGCCGACCTGGTGCTGCTCATCGTCGCCGCACTCGACCAGCCGCGGCTCGCGGCGCTGCACGACTTCGTGAGGAGCACCGGGATGACGCCGCTCGTCGAGACCCATGACGCCGACGAGGTGGCGCGCGCGCTCGACGTCGGCGCCGAGATCATCGGCGTGAACGCCCGCGACCTCTCGACCTTCGAGCTCGACCAGGAGCTGTTCGGCCGGCTGGCGGACTCGATCCCGTCCGGGGTCGTGCGCGTCGCCGAGTCCGCGGTGAAGACCGTCGCCGACGTCGAGCACTACCGCCGCGCCGGTGCCGACGTGGTGCTGGTCGGCGAGGCGCTGGTCACCGGCGGCGACCCGGTCGGCGCCGTGCGCGAGTTCTCGGCGGTGCGCTGATGCTGCGCCAGGAGACCGGCCCGTATTTCGGCGCGTTCGGCGGCCGGTTCGTGCCCGAGTCGCTCATCGCCGCCCTCGACGAGCTGGACGCCGCCTACCGCGCCGCGAAGACCGATCCCGGGTTCGGCGCCGAGCTCGCCGAGCTGCACCGCAGCTACACCGGCCGCCCGAGCATCATCACCGAGGCCCCGCGCTTCGCCGAGCACGCCGGCGGCGCGCGCATCATCCTCAAGCGCGAGGATCTCAACCACACGGGCTCGCACAAGATCAACAACGTGCTCGGGCAGGCGCTGCTCGCACGGCGGCTGGGCAAGACCCGGCTGATCGCCGAGACCGGCGCGGGTCAGCACGGCGTCGCCACGGCGACCGCCGCCGCCCTGTTCGGCATGGAGTGCGTCGTCTACATGGGCGAGGTCGACACCGAGCGTCAGGCGCTCAACGTCGCCCGCATGCGGTTGCTCGGTGCCGAGGTGGTGCCGGTGAAGACCGGCTCGCGCACCCTCAAGGACGCGATCAACGACGCGCTGCGCGACTGGGTCGCCAGCGTCGACACCACGCACTACGTGCTCGGCACCGTCGCGGGGCCGCACCCGTTCCCGGTGATGGTGCGCGACTTCCACGCCGTCATCGGCGAGGAGGCCCGTGCCCAGGTGCTCGAGCTGACCGGCAGGCTCCCGGATGCCGTGACGGCCTGCGTCGGCGGCGGCAGCAACGCGATGGGCATCTTCCATGCCTTCCTCGACGATCCCGACGTGCGCCTCTACGGCTACGAGGCCGCAGGCGAGGGTCACCTCACCGAGCGGCACGCCGCCACGATCACCCGCGGCCGCCCCGGCGTGCTGCACGGGGCGCGGTCGTACATGCTGCAGGACGACGACGGCCAGACCATCGAGTCGCACTCGATCTCGGCGGGCCTCGACTACCCGGGCGTCGGCCCCGAGCACGCCTGGCTGCACGACATCGGCCGCGCGAGCTACCTGCCGATCACGGACGACGAGGCGATGCAGGCGCTCCGGCTCCTCAGCCGCACCGAGGGGATCATCCCCGCGATCGAGTCGGCGCACGCCCTGGCCGGCACGCTGAAGCTCGGGCGCGAGCTCGGCCCGGAGGCGGTCATCCTGGTCAATCTCTCCGGTCGCGGCGACAAGGACATGGAGACGGCGGGCAAGTACTTCGGGCTGCTCGACGCGCAGGCGCTGGCCGCCGAGGATGCGGCGCAGCTCGGCGACGAGGCCGGCAGCGGGGAGCTCGAGCGATGAGCCGCGTCGCCGACGCGATCGCGGCCCGCAAGGCCGCCGGCTCGGGCGCGCTCGTCGGCTACCTGCCGGTCGGCTTCCCCGACCTGCGGACCAGCGTCGACGCGGCCGTCGCCCTGGTGGAGCACGGCGTCGACATCGTCGAGCTCGGGCTGCCGTACTCCGATCCGGTCATGGACGGCACCGCGATCCAGCGCGCCACCCAGGCGTCGCTGGCGAACGGGTTCAAGCTCGGCCACGGCTTCGACGCGCTGCGGGCGATCACCGAGCGGGTCGACGCCCCGGTGCTCGTGATGACCTACTGGAACCCGGTGCTGCAGTACGGCGTCGACCGGTTCGCCGACGACCTGCTCGCCGCCGGGGGAGCGGGCCTCATCACGCCCGACCTGGTGCCCGACGAGGCCGCCGAGTGGCTCGCGGCCTCGGATCGCACCGGGCTCGACCGCGTCTTCCTCGCCGCCCCCAGCTCGTCGGATGCCCGGCTGCAGCAGGCGGTGCGCTCCAGCCGCGGCTTCGTGTACGCGGTCTCCACGATGGGGATCACCGGCGCACGCACCGAGATGGACTCCGCCGCGCGCACCGTCGTCTCGCGCCTGCGCGAGGCTGGCGTCGAGCACGCCTGCGTGGGTCTGGGCATCTCGAATGCCGACCAGGTGCGCGACGTCCTCGGCTACGCGGACGGCGCCATCGTCGGCTCCGCATTGGTGAGCGCCCTCGCCGACGGGGGGGTGCGCGCCGTGGCCCAGACCGCCGCCGCTCTCGCGGCCGGCACGGTGCTCGACCCCGCTTCCGGCGAGGCTAGACTCGCCGAGTCCCCCTCCAGGAAGGCCGACCGCGCGTGACCGCACCGCTCAGCATCCCCAGCCCGCCGGAAGAGTGGCAGATCCCGATCCAGATCCCGTTCGGGCAGTGGCTGCACGGCATCATCCCGGCCATCCCCGAGGGCCAGGTCATCCAGGTGCACACGTACGCCCTGTGCATCCTGGCGGGCATCATCCTGGCCACGATCTGGACCGGTCAGCGACTCAAGGCCCGCGGCGCCGACCCGGGCATCGTGCTCGACGTCATCATCTGGGCGATCCCGCTCGGCCTGGTCGGCGCCCGCGCCTACCACGTGCTCACGCACCCGGCGGACTACTTCTACGAGGGCGCCGACCCCTGGGCGGTCGTGCGCATCTGGGAGGGCGGCAACGCCATCTTCGGGTCGCTGATCGGCGGCGCGATCGGCGCCTACATCGGCACCCGCCTCGCCGGCATCCGGTTCTGGACCTTCGCCGACGCGCTCGCCCCGGCGATGCTGCTCGCGCAGGTGCTCGGCCGGCTCGGCAACTACTTCAACCACGAGCTGTTCGGCACCCCGACCGACCTGCCGTGGGGCCTGGAGATCGAGTCGACGAACCCGGCGTTCCCGATCGGCCTCGAGGACGGCACGCTGTTCCACCCGACCTTCCTCTACGAGATGATCTGGAACACGGTCGGCATCGTGGCGCTGCTCGCGCTCGAGCGCTCCTGGGCGCTGGGCCGCCGCCGCATCCTCGGCATGACGATCACCGCTCCCGTCGGCGACCGCCAGCCGCGCCTGCAGTGGGGCAAGGTGTGGGCGCTGTACCTGATCTGGTACGGCCTCGGCCGCATCTGGTTCGAGTCCATCCGCGTCGACCCGAGCGAGGTGTTCCTCGGCATCCGCACCAACGTGTGGGGCGCCGTGGTGACCGTGCTGATCGGCGTCGTGCTGTTCATCGTGCAGTCGCGCCGGCACACCGGCGTCGAGCCGAGCCCCTACCTGCCCGGTCGTGAGCCCGAGGGTGCTGTAGACTCGCCCGAGACCTACTCGGACTCCGACGAACCCGACGACGCCGTCGTTCAGGCTTCTCCGGAAGCGAGTTCCGAGAAGCTCGCCACAAGCGGAGCAGGTACCCCGAAGCCCTGAGTACCATCAACGGGGCTGCACGCACCTGGGCCGCCGACGTCCCACCATCATGAGCTCCATCGTGAGGACGGTTCCCATGGCTCTCACCTCCCCAACTGCATCATCGCCGTACGCGCGGTTCAGCACCGTGCCGGACGCGACCGGTCTGTACGACCCGACGCGTGAGAAGGACGCGTGCGGTCTCGCCATGGTCGCGACCCTGCGCGGCAGCGCCGGCCACGACATCATCGCCACCGCGCTGGACGCCCTGCGCAACCTCGAGCACCGAGGTGCCGTGGGCTCCGACGCGGGCACCGGCGACGGTGCCGGCATCATGACCCAGATCCCGGATGCGTTCCTGCGCGCCGTGGCGGACTTCGAGCTGCCCCAGGTGGGCCGCTACGCCGTCGGCATGGCGTTCCTCCCGACCGACGAGGCGCAGCGGCAGGAGCTGAAGGACGGCATCGCCGCCATCGCGGAGCAGGAAGAGCTGCGTGTGCTCGGCTGGCGCGAGGTGCCGGTCGACCCCGAGCACCTCGGCACGCTGGCCCGCGCCGCGATGCCCGCGTTCGAGCAGCTGTTCCTCGGTTCGCTGCGGCGCGACGGCGACAAGCCGGTCGGCGGCATGGAGCTCGAGCGGCAGGTGTACCGGCTGCGCAAGCGCGCCGAGCACGAGCTGCAGGCCTACTTCCCGTCGCTGTCGTCGCGCACCCTGGTCTACAAGGGCATGGTCACGACGCTGCAGCTGGAGCCGTTCTACCCCGACCTCTCGGACGAGCGGTTCGCGTCGCGGCTCGCGCTGGTGCACTCGCGGTACTCCACGAACACCTTCCCGTCGTGGCCGCTGGCGCAGCCGTTCCGCATGATCGCGCACAACGGCGAGATCAACACCGTGCAGGGCAACCGCAACTGGATGCGCGCACGGCAGTCGCAGCTGGTCAGCGACGCGCTCGGCGACATGCGCCCGCTGCTGCCCATCAACACGCCCGGCGCCAGCGACTCGGCCTCGTTCGACGAGGCGGTCGAGCTGCTCAACCTCGCGGGCCGCTCGCTGCCGCACGCGATGATGATGATGGTGCCGGAGGCGTACGAGAACCAGACCGACATCGACCCGGCGCGGCGCGCGTTCTACGAGTACCACAGCACGCTCATGGAGCCGTGGGACGGCCCGGCCGCCCTGGTGTTCACCGACGGCTCGCTCGTCGGCGCCACCCTGGACCGCAACGGACTGCGGCCCGGCCGCTACCTCGTCACCGACGACGGCCTGGTCGTGCTCGCATCCGAGATCGGCGTGCTGCCCGAGCTCGAGCCGTCGCGCGTGGTGCGCAAGGGCCGGCTGCGCCCCGGCAAGATGTTCCTCGTCGACACCGCCGAGGGGCGGATCATCGAGGACGACGAGGTCAAGAGCCAGCTCGCGGCGTCGCAGCCGTGGGGGCAGTGGCTGAAGGACAACCGGATCGCCCTGAAGGATCTGCCGGAGCGCGAGCACATCGTGCACACCGCGGCGTCGGTCACCCGCCGTCAGCGCACCTTCGGCTACACCGAGGAGGAGGTCCGCATCCTCATCGGACCCATGGCGAAGAACGGCGCCGAGCCGCTCGGCGCCATGGGGTCGGACACCCCGATCGCCGTGCTGTCCGAACGGCCGCGCCTGCTGTTCGACTACTTCACGCAGCAGTTCGCGCAGGTCACCAACCCGCCGCTCGACTCGATCCGCGAGGAGGTCGTCACCTCGATGCGCCTCGGGCTCGGCCCGGAGCGCAACCTGCTCGACGCCACGCCCGAGCACGCCCGCCAGATCGCCCTCGACTTCCCGGTGATCGACAACGACGAGCTCGCCAAGATCCAGCACATCAAGCCGGGCAGCAGCCTCACCTACACGGCGCGCGGCCTGTACCGGGTCGACAAGGGCCCGAAGGCGATGGAGAAGCGCCTCGCGCAGATGTGCGCCGAGGTCGACGAGGCCATCGAGCAGGGCGCGCAGTTCATCGTGCTCTCCGACCGCGACTCGAACGCCGACCTGGCCCCGATCCCATCGCTGCTGATGCTCTCCGCGGTGCACCATCACCTCATCCGGCGCGAGAACCGCATGAAGGTCGGGCTCATCGTCGAGGCCGGCGACGTGCGCGAGGTGCATCACGTCGCGTTGCTCGTCGGCTACGGCGCGTCGGCCATCAACCCGTACCTCGCGATGGAGACCGCCGAGGAGCTGGTGCGCTCCGGCATGCTCGACGGCGTCACCCCCGAGAAGGCGGTCCGCAACCTGATCAAGGCGCTCGGCAAGGGCGTGCTGAAGATCATGTCGAAGATGGGCATCTCGACGGTCGGCTCGTACGCGGCGGCCCAGTGCTTCGAGGCCGTCGGCCTGTCGCAGGGGTTCGTCGACGAGTACTTCACCGGCACGTCGAGCCTGCTCGGCGGCGTCGGACTCGACGTGATCGCGGCCGAGAACTCGGCCCGGCACGCCGCGGCCTACCCGGAGGACGGCGCCGTCGCCGTGCACGAGCGGCTCGCGACCGGCGGCGAGTACCAGTGGCGCCGTGAGGGCCCGCCGCACCTGTTCAACCCGGAGACGGTGTTCAAACTGCAGCACTCGACCCGCACCCGCCGGTTCGACGTGTTCCGCGACTACACCTCGCTGGTCGACGACCAGGCCGAGCACCTCATGACCCTGCGCGGCCTGTTCAAGCTGCGGGAGGGCGCACGCCAGCCGGTGCCGATCGACGAGGTCGAGTCGATCGAGTCGATCATCACGCGCTTCAACACCGGTGCGATGAGCTACGGCTCGATCAGCCAGGAGGCGCACGAGACCCTCGC
>DATMVL010000042.1:0-9183 GCA_035563175.1 Rhodoglobus sp.
GCTCGAGCCCGCTGTCCGACGCGGCGATGACGTGCACGCGCTCGGGGTCGACGGGCACGTGGTCGAGCAGCGCCTCGCGAGCCTGCGTCTCGTTCCGCTCCGGGTCGCCGGCGGGCAGCCAGCGCTCGTCACCCCACCAGAAGTCGATCGCGCCCCAGTTCACCGTGTCGCGGGCGGGGGAGGCGTTGATCGCCTCGAGCACCGCCTTGCCCATGGTGCCGCCCGTGAGGACGACGGACGCCTCCTCGAACTCGTCGACGAGGTCCACCACCTTCGTGATGAACCGGGCCGCCACGGCTCCCGCCAGCGACTCCTTGTCGGGGTGGACGATGACGCGTCGCTCGTTGGTGCTCATTCAGGCCTTCGCGGTCACGGGTTCGGGCAGCGTGCCCAGGCCCTTGGTCATGACGTCGCCGAACAGCTCGTCCGGGTCGAGTCGTCGCAGCTCCTCCGCCAGGCAGTCGCGCAGACTGCGGCGGGGCAGCGAGATGTCGTGGGTGGGCTGGTTCGGCTGCACCAGCGTGGCGACGGAGGGGGTGTTCCGCTCGAGCGAGATGGTGCCGCCGTCGCGGTGCAGCTTGACGCCCTGGATGCCGCTGCTGCCGTGCGACTTGCTGGTGATCTCCAGCTGCACCGGCACGTCGAGCTGCAGGTGCAGCCACGCGGCGAGCAGGAACGTCGAGGGGGAGTCGGCCGCGCCGTGCACCTCGATGCCGGTGACCGGCTCGTACGGCGGCTGATCGAGCACCGCGGCGAGCTGGGCCCGCCACAGCGTGAGCCGGGTCCAGGCGAAGTCGGTGTCGCCGGGCGCGTACGAGGCGGCGATGGCCTCGAGCGACCGGGTCGGGTTGCTGGTCGCGGCGGCGTCGGTGATGCGGCGCTGCGCGATACGGCCGAGCGCCGACTGCGACACGACATCGGGATGCTCGGCAGGCCACCAGGCGACGACCGGGGCATCCGGCAGCAGCAGACCGGTGACCAGGCTCTCGGGGTCGGTGGCCGCGTCGCCGTACGCGCGGACGATGACGACCTCGCTGGCGCCGGCGTCGCCGCCCACCCGGATCTGGGCATCCACTCTGGCGTCGGCGGACTCCCGCTCGCCGTCGGAACCGGACGAGACGACGAGCACGCGCATGGGGTGCTCGCGAGACGCGTCGTTGGCGGCCTCGATGGCCTCCTCCTCCTCGCCGAGACGGGTGGAGATGATGAGCGTCAGCACCCGGCCGAGGGCGACGGCGCCGCCCTCTTCCCGGATCTTCACCAGCGTCTTCGAGATCTGGCTCGAGGTGGTGTTGGGCAGGTCGACGATCACGGGCGCCTCCAGACTCTTCCATCGCGCGCCATGAGCGCGTCGGCGGATGCCGGGCCCCAGGTGCCCGGCCGGTACTGCTCGGGCGCGCCCTGCGTCGCCCAGAACCGCTCGATCGGGTCGAGGATCTTCCAGCTGAGCTCGACCTCCTCGTGCCGCGGGAACAGCGGAGGATCGCCGAGCAGCACGTCGAGGATGAGGCGCTCGTACGCCTCGGGGCTCGCCTCGGTGAAGGCGTGCCCGTATCCGAAGTCCATGGTGACGTCACGCACCTGCATGCCGGCGCCGGGCACCTTCGAGCCGAACCGGATGGTGACGCCCTCGTCGGGCTGCACGCGGATCACCAGCGCGTTCTGTCCGAGCGCCGACGTCTGGCTCTCGGCGAACAGGTACTGCGGCGCCCGCTTGAACACGACGGCGATCTCGGTGACGCGGCGGCCCAGGCGCTTTCCGGTGCGGAGGTAGAACGGCACGCCGGCCCAACGCCGGGTGTTGATGTCGAGTCGCATGGCCGCGTAGGTCTCGGTGCTCGACTCCGGGTTCATCCCCTCCTCGTCGAGGAAGCCGACGACCTTCTCGCCGCCCTGCCATCCGCCCGAGTACTGGCCGCGAGCGGTGTGCGCACCGAGGTCCTTGGGCAGGCGGACCGCCGACAGCACCTTCTCCTTCTCGGCGCGCAGATCGGCCGCCTCGAACGAGACCGGCTCCTCCATCGCGGTGAGGGCGAGCAGCTGCAGCAGGTGGTTCTGGATGACGTCGCGCGCTGCGCCGATGCCGTCGTAGTAGCCGGCACGGCCGCCGACCCCGACATCCTCGGCCATCGTGATCTGCACGTGGTCGACGTAGTTCGCGTTCCAGATCGGCTCGTACATCTCGTTCGCGAAGCGCAGCGCGAGGATGTTCTGCACCGTCTCCTTGCCGAGGTAGTGGTCGATGCGGAAGACGCTGTCGGGCGGGAAGACGCTCTCCACCACGGCGTTGAGCTCGCGCGCGGTGGTCAGGTCTGAGCCGAACGGCTTCTCGATCACGACGCGTCGCCAGGCGCCGTCGACCTGCTCGGCGAGCCCGGAGGCGCGCAGCTGCTCGGTCACCAGCGGGAACGACTTGGGCGGGATCGACAGGTAGAAGGCGTGGTTGCCCATGGTGCCGCGGTTGCGGTCGAGCTCCTCGACCGTCTCGCGCAGGTGCTGGAACGCCTCGGGCTGGTCGAACTCGCCCTGCACGAAGCGGATGCCCTCGGAGAGCTGATTCCACACGTCCTCGTCGAACGGGGTGCGCGCGTACTGCTTGACCGCATCGTGCACGACCTGGGCGAAGTCCTGATCCTCCCAGTCGCGCCGGGCGAAGCCGACCAGCGCGAACCCGGGCGGCAGCAGCCCCCGGTTCGCGAGATCGTACACCGCCGGCATGAGCTTCTTGCGGGAGAGGTCGCCCGTCACGCCGAAGATCACCAGGCTGCTGGGCCCGGCGATGCGGTTCAGACGTCGGTCGTACGGAAGGCGCAGCGGGTTGGACTGCGCCGTGATCTCGACAGGTGCCACGATGTCCGTTCTAGCCGAGGGCGGCCGTGACGACCGGCAGCGAGGCGGCCGGGTCGGTGAGCGTGAGGCTGAGCACGGGTCGCCCGTGCTCGGCGAGCACGCTCGCGTCGCCGTCGGCCTGCGCTCGGATGAGCTGCCCGAAGGTGAAGGGGCGGCCGGGGATCTGCAGGTCGCGCTCCTCGTCTGTGGTCAGCTGCAGGAACACGCCGACCGCGGGACCGCCCTTGTGGAACTGCCCGGTGGAGTGCAGGAAGCGGGGGCCCCAGCCGAAGGTGACCGGCCGACCGACGCGGCGGGCGACCTCGTCGCGCAGTTGCACCAGCTGCGGGTGCGCGACCCGGTCGACGTACGCCTGGATCGCCACGTAGCCCTCGGGCCCGAGCTGGCCGAGCAGGTTCGTGATCGCGCCGGCGAGGTCGCTCGCACCGCCGACCACGTCGTCGGTGCCGCGCACCTCGATGCCGCCGTCCGTGAACGCCGGCTGGGCGCGCTCCGACGGGTTGTCGATGATGGCGCGGGTGGCCTTCTTGGCCGACTCGACGTCGGGCTGGTCGAACGGGTTGATGCCGAGCAGCCGCCCGGCGACCGCGGTCGCGTACTCCCAGGTCAGCAGCTGGGCGCCGAGGCTGCCCGCGATCTCGATCTCGCCGGCGTCGACCTCGCGGGTGTCGTCCCAGTCGCCGACCAGGCGGATGACCTGCAGGTCCGGCAGACCGGCGGTCACCTCCGGCGACGACGGGTCGAGCACGACCGGCAGGATGCCCCGGCCGAGCTTGCCCGTCGACTCGGCGATGAGCTGCTCGGCCCAGTCCCCGAACCCGAGGATGTGGGTGCCGTCCGGCACGATGCCGAGCTTGCCGCGGTTCGCCATGGCGGCACCGAGGATCAGACCGGGGTTGGAGGGGGAGTCGACGGCGAGGTCGGGCAGCATGGCCTCGGCCTCGTCGAGCAGCTCGTCCAGGTCCACCCCGGCGAGGCCCGACGGCACGAGGCCGAAGGCGGTCAGCGCCGAGTAGCGCCCGCCGACGTTCGGGTCCGCGTTGAAGACGCGGTAGCCGTCGGCGCGGGCCGACTGATCGAGCGGCGAACCGGGGTCGGTGACGACGACGATGCGCTCGCGCGGGTCGATGCCGGCCTCGCGGAACCGCTCCTCGTAGATGCGCTTCTGGCTGTCGGTCTCGACCGTCGAGCCGGACTTCGACGAGATGACGACCGCGGTCGTGGCGAGGCGGTCGTCCAGCGCGGCGAGCACCTGGCCGGGGTCGGTGGAGTCGAGCACCGTCAGCGGGACGCCGTAGGTGCGCGTGATCACCTCGGGAGCCAGCGACGAGCCGCCCATCCCGCCGAGCACGATGTGGTCGACGCCCTCGGCCCGCAGCTTGTCGCGCAGCGCGACGATGTCGTCGACCATCGGACGGGAGACGGCGACGGCCTCCACCCAGCCGAGCCGGATCGCCGACTCCGCCTCGGCATCCGGGCCCCACAGCGTGGCGTCGCCGGACGTGATGCGGCTGGCGACCAGATCGCTGACCAGCTGCGGGACGACCCGGTCGACCGCGCGCGCCGCGTCGCCGGTGACGGCGATCTTGACGCTCACTTGGCGGCCTCCAGCGCGGCCGAGACGGTGTCGAGCAGCTCGTTCCAGGAGACGATGAACTTCTCGACGCCTTCGGACTCCAGCTGCGCGGTCACCTCGTCGTACGAGATGCCCAGCGCCTCGAGCGCGTCGAGGTCGGCGCGAGCCTGCTCGTAGGTGCCGGTCACCTGGTCGCCGTCGATCTCCCCGTGGTCGAACGTGGCCTCGAGGGTCTTCTCCGGCATGGTGTTGACGGTGTCGGCGACAGCGAGGCCGGTGACGTACAGCGTGTCGGGAAGGGACGGGTCCTTCACTCCGGTGGAGGCCCACAGCGGGCGCTGCTTGTGCGCGCCGGCCTGCAGCAGCGCCTGGGCGCGCTCGGTGGCGAACGCCTCCTCGTACACCTGGTAGGCGAGGCGGGCGTTCGCGAGGCCCGCCTTCGACTTCAGCGCTGCGGCCTCATCGGTGCCGATCGCCTCGAGGCGCTTGTCGATCTCGCTGTCGACACGCGACACGAAGAACGAGGCGACCGAGCGGATGGTGGACAGGTCGATCCCGGCGTCGCGCGCCTTCTCGAGCCCGGCGAGGTAGGCGTCGATGACGGCGCGGTGCCGGTCGAGGCTGAAGATCAGGGTCACGTTCACGCTGATGCCGGCGCCGATCACCTCCGTGATCGCCTCGAGACCCTCCACCGTGGCGGGGATCTTGATCATCGCGTTGGGACGGTCGATCTTCGACCACAGCGACCGGGCCGCCTCGATGGTGCCGGCGGCGTCGTGCGCCAGCCCGGGCTCCACCTCGATCGACACCCGGCCGTCCTTGCCGCCGGTCGCGTCGTAGACCGGGCGGAAGACGTCGCACGCGGCGCCCACGTCGTCGGTGGTGATCTCGAACACCGCGTCGGTCACGGCGGTGCCGGCCTTCGCCAGCTCGGCGACCTGGGCGTCGTACGCCTCGCCCTTGGCGAGCGCGGTGGCGAAGATGGTCGGGTTCGTCGTGACCCCGACCACGTTCCGGTCGGCGATCAGCTTCTCGAGACCGCGGGAGGCGATCCGCTCGCGGGAGAGGTCGTCCAGCCAGATGCTGACGCCCACTGCGGACAGGGCTTCGGTGGGGGTGCTCATTCGCTTCTTCCTTTGCCTGGTCGCCTACTGAGCGGCCAACGATTCCTTGGCGGCGGCCACGGTGGCCTCGGTGGTGATGCCGAACTCGCGGAAGAGCGTCTTCCAGTCGGCGGATGCCCCGAAGTGCTCGATCGAGACGCTGCGGCCGGTGCCGCCCACGTAGCGCTCCCAGCCGAGACGCAGGCCGGCCTCGATGGAGACCCGGGCCCTCACCGCGGCCGGCAGCACCGACTCGCGGTACGCCTCGTCCTGCTCCTCGAACCACTCCAGGCACGGTGCCGAGACCACGCGGGCGCCGATGCCCTCCTCGGCCAGCTTCTCGCGGGCCTCGACGGCGAGCTGCACCTCGGAGCCGGTCGCGATCAGGATGACGTCCACGTCGCCGGTGGGGGAGTCGACGAGCACGTACGCGCCCTTCGCCACCTCCGACGCCGGGGCCCAGCCCTCGGCGGAGCGGTCGAACACGGCGATGTTCTGCCGCGTCAGCGCGAGGCCGGCCGGCCCCTTGCGCCGCTCGAGGATGGTCTTCCAGGCCCAGGCGGTCTCGTTCGCGTCGGCCGGGCGCACCACGTCGAGCTGCGGGATCGCGCGGAGCGACGACAGCTGCTCGATCGGCTGGTGGGTCGGCCCGTCCTCGCCGAGCGCGACGGAGTCGTGGGTCCAGACGTAGATCGTCGGCGCCTTCATCAGCGCGGCGAGGCGGACCGCCGGCCGCATGTAGTCGCTGAAGATCAGGAAGGTGCCGCCGTACGGGCGGGTGTTGCCGTGCAGCACGATGCCGTTGAGGATGGCGCCCATCGCGTGCTCGCGGATGCCGAAGTGCAGCGTGCGGCCGTACTCGGTGCCCGACCACTCGTGGGTCGAGTGCTCGCTCGGGATGAACGAGGGCACGCCCTCGATCGTGGTGTTGTTCGACTCGGCGAGGTCGGCCGAACCGCCCCACAGCTCGGGGATGATCGGACCGAGTGCGTTCAGCACCTTGCCGCTCGCGGCACGCGTCGACATGTCCTTTCCGGCCTCGAACTCGGGGAGCGCGCCCTCGACGCCCTCCGGCAGCGCGCCGGTGAGCACCCGGTCGAGCAGCTGCTTGCGCTCGGGGTTGGCGGCGGCCCAGGCGTCGAAGCGCTCCTGCCAGGCCGCGTGCTCGGCCTTGCCGCGATCGACCGCCTTGCGGGTGTGCTCGATGACCTCGGGCGCCACGTCGAAGGTCTTCTCGGGGTCGAAGCCGAGCACCTCCTTGACGGCCTTCAGCTCGTCGGCGCCGAGCGCCGAGCCATGGATCTTGCCGGTGTTCTGCTTCTTCGGGCTGGGCCAGCCGATGATGGTGCGCAGGATGATCAGCGACGGCTTGTCGGTGACGGCCTTGGCCGCCTCGATCGCCGCGTGCAGCTCCTGCACGTCCTCGACGTACTCGCCGGTCCTCTTCCAGTCCACCACCTGCACGTGCCAGTGGTAGGCCTCGTACCGGGCGGCGACGTCCTCGGTGAAGGCGACGTTCGTGTCGTCCTCGATGGAGATCTGGTTGCTGTCGTAGATGGCGATGAGGTTGCCGAGCTGCTGGTGGCCGGCGAGCGAGGAGGCCTCGCTGCTCACGCCTTCCTGCAGGTCGCCGTCGCCGGCGATCACGTAGATGTGGTGGTCGAACGGGCTCTCGCCGGGGGCGGCATCCGGGTCGAACATGCCGCGCTCGTAGCGGGCGGCGTACGCGAAGCCGACGGAGGCCGAGATGCCCTGGCCGAGCGGGCCGGTGGTGATCTCGACGCCGTCGGTGTGGCCGTACTCGGGGTGACCGGGGGTCTTCGAGCCCCAGGTTCGCAGCGCCTGCAGGTCTTCGAGCTCGAGGCCGTAGCCGCCGTAGTAGAGCTGGATGTACTGCGTCAGCGAGCTGTGCCCGGCCGACAGGATGAAGCGGTCACGGCCGATCCACTCGTTGTCGCTCGGGTCGCGTCGCATCACCTTCTGGAAGAGCAGGTACGCGGCGGGCGCGAGACTCATGGCGGTGCCGGGGTGGCCGTTGCCCACCTTCTCGACGGCGTCGGCAGCGAGGATCCTCGCGGTGTCGACGGCCTTCGAGTCGATGGGGTCCCATTCGAGTGATGCCAACTGATGACCCTTCTTCACATCGGCGCCGGGGGGCGACCGGACCATGCTGCGCGCAGCCCAGAGATCAGCGGTAATGGCTTCTGGGTGAGATGCCGGCGACAGACCTTTCCCAGCATAGCGAGACCGGTGGAACCGGGCAGGCGTGGACGGTCGCCTACAATCGAGGCATCATGGATGTCGCCGTGCAGTCTGCGCCCGAGCGCGAGCGGATCGGCGCACTCCGGAAGGCGAAGGCGTACGTCGCCCTCACCAAGCCCCGCGTGATCGAGCTGCTGCTCATCACCACCGTGCCGGTGATGATCCTCGCCGCCGACGGCATCCCGAACCTCTGGCTGGTGCTCGCCACCGTCATCGGCGGCAGCCTCAGCGCCGCCTCCGCCAACGCGTTCAACTGCTACATCGACCGCGACATCGACCGGGTGATGAAGCGCACCTCGCGCCGTCCGCTCGTGACCGGCGAGCTGACCGACCGCGAGGCGCTGGCGTTCGCGTGGGTCACCGGGGTGGCCTCGGTGCTGTGGCTGGGCGTGCTCACCAACTGGCTGGCGGCGGCCCTGTCGCTCGGCGCCATCCTGTTCTACGTCTTCGTGTACACGCTGCTGCTCAAGCGGCGCACCCCGCAGAACATCGTGTGGGGCGGCATCGCGGGCTGCATGCCCGTGCTGATCGGCTGGGCCGCCGTCACGAACTCGCTCAGCTGGGCCCCGGTCATCCTGTTCGGCGTCGTCTTCCTCTGGACCCCGCCGCACTACTGGCCGCTGTCGATGAAGTACCGCAAGGACTACCAGTCGGTGGGCGTGCCGATGCTCGCCGTGGTGCGGGGCCGCACCGTCGTCGGGCTGCAGGTCGTGCTGTACGCCTGGGCCACGGTGGCGTGCTCGCTGCTGCTGATCCCGGTCGCCGGGATGGGCGTGCTGTACACGGTCGTGGCGCTCGCCTCGGGCGCCTGGTTCGTCATCGAGTCGCACCGGCTGTACGGCTCCGCGATCCGGCACGGCGATGTGCGCCCGATGCGCGTGTTCCACAGCTCGATCACCTACCTGACGCTGGTGTTCGTCGCGGTGGGCGTCGACCCGCTTCTGCCCTTCTGACCGGCCGGCTCTCCCCGCCGCTCCGCGAGGAGTCGCCACTCGGCACGCCGGAAGTAGCGCGTCGTCCCCGCCGCAACGGATGAGGCGCCACTTGGCACCGCTCGCAGCCCGCTCGACACGTCGGAAGTGGCGCGTCATCCCCGCCGTAACCGTTGAGGCGCCACTTGGCACCGCTCGCAGTCCACGTCGGAAGTGGCGCGCCACCCACTGCTCGCGGAGGCTCGGCGACCGGAGCTGCGGAGATCGGGCGCGACACGCCGCGGGCCAGAAGCGACACGCGGGTGACCGCGGCCGATCTCCGCAGATGCGCAGCGGCCGTTATGCGGCGGGGCGCTTCAGGTGCAGCACGACCGCCGTCATCGCGGCGACCAAGAGCACGGCGAGCACCATGTGGATGTTCACGAGCACGATGGGCAGTCCGGTGCGGGCCTGCCAGAGA
>DATMVL010000043.1:0-8563 GCA_035563175.1 Rhodoglobus sp.
CCGCCGAACTCGCCGGCGACAAGGCCCGCACCAAGGCCGTGCTCGAGCGCATCGGCCTGCCGGTGCCGCGCGGCACGGTCGTCACCACCGCCGACGCCGCCGTCGCCGCCGCGCGCGAGCTGGGCGGCCCGGTGGTCGCCAAACCGCTCGATGGCAACCATGGCCGCGGCGTCACGCTGCACCTGCTGAACGATGACGAGGTGCGCGAAGGATTCGAGAAATCCGCGCGCATCGGGCGCCGCGTGCTCATCGAACGTCAGCTGGTCGGCCGCGACTACCGGCTGCTGATCGTCGGCGGGCGCATGGTCGCCGCCGCCGAACGGATGCCCGCCGGCGCCGTCGGCGACGGCTCCTCCACGGTCGAGCAGCTCATCGAGGCGCTCAACGCCGACCCGCGCCGCGGTGCAGGGCACGCGAAGGTGCTCAGCCGCATCCTGGTCGACGACGACCTGCTGCGCGTGCTCGGACGCCAGGGGCTCACCCTCGACGCCGTGCCGGAGAGCGGGCGCGCCGTCGGGCTGCGCGACGCCGCGAACCTGTCGGCCGGCGGCGAGGCCATCGACCGCACCGACGAGGTGCACCCCACCATCCGCGAGGCCGCCGAGCAGGCGGCCGGCGTCATCGGCCTCGACATCGCGGGCATCGACCTGATCGCGCCCGACATCGCGGCACCGCTCGACGTCGAGCGCAGCGGCATCGTCGAGGTGAACGCCGGTCCGGGCTTCCGCATGCACCTCGCTCCGTCCGTGGGGGAGCCGCGCGACGTCGCCGCCCCGGTGATCGAGCTGCTGCACCCGCGCGGCACCCGCTCGACCATCCCGGTGCTCGCCGTCACCGGGTCGAACGGCAAGTCGACGGTGGTGCGGATGCTCGGTCGCATCTTCGAACGCAACGGCGCACGCGTCGGGATGACCACCACCGTCGGCGTCGAGATCGGCGGGCGCCTCGTCAAGGAGGCCGACGCCAGCGGACCGCGCAGCGCCCGGCAGGTGCTCGCCGACCCGAACGTCGACGTGGCGGTGCTGGAGACCGCGCGCGGCGGCATCCTGCGCGAGGGGCTCGGCTACGGCATCGCCGATGTCGGCGTCGTGCTCAACGTCACCGGCGACCACCTCGGTGTGGGTGGCGTGCGGACCCTCGGCGAGCTCGCGAAGATCAAGTCGGTGGTCATCCGCAACGTGCGCCGGCGCGGCACGAGCGTGCTCAACGCCGACGATCCGCTGACGCTGCGGATGACCAGGGTCGCGACCGGCCGCATCGCCCTGTTCACCATGCGGGGGCTGCGCGACGCCGCTCCGGAGGTGTCGGCCCACGCAGCGGGCGGCGACCTCGTGGGCACCATCGAGGACGGCGTGCTGACCGTGCACCAGGGCGGCCGGGCGGTACCGCTGGTCGCCGCGGCCGAGCTGCCGAGCACGATCGGCGGCATCGCGGAGTTCAACGTGCAGAACGCGCTCGCCGCCGCGGTGGCGGCCACCGCCCAGGGCGTGGCGCCCGAGGCGGTCGTGGCCGGGCTGCGCGACTTCGAGTCGACGTACGAGGACAACCCGGGGCGGCTCAACATCACCCGGGCGCCCGGGTTCACCACGATCGTCGACTACGGGCACAACCCGCCGGCGCTGCGTGCGCTGGGACGGATGCTGGAGCGCATGCGCTCTGACCACGACCGCCTCATCGGCGTGGTCAGCACCCCCGGCGACCGGCGCGACGAGGACATCCGCGAGGTCGGAGCCGTCGCCGCCGGCATCTTCGACGAGCTGGTCTTCCGCGAACGGCCCGACGGTCGCGGTCGTGCCCCCGGCGGGGTGCTGGCACTGCTGATGGAGGGGGCGACCGCGGCCGGCATGCCGCCGGAGCGCATCAGTCAGGTCATCGACGAGCCGAGCGCGATGCAGACCGCCCTCGAAGCGGCGGGGCCGCGCGACCTGGTCGTGCTGCTGCCGACGGACGTCGCCGCGGTCTGGCGGCAGGCCACCACCTTCACGTCGCGCTGGCGCGTGGAGGCGGGTTCGTGAGCGGCCCCGCCTTCGCGATCGGCGGGCACGAGGATCGGGAGGGCGAGCGGCTGATCCTGCGCGCTGTCGCGGCCGCGCTGCCGCATCCGGTGCTGGTGGTCGCCACCGTGGCCTCGCGCCGCTTCCCGCAGGATCTCTTCGAGACCTACCGCGAGGCGTTCGCGCCGATGGGCGTCGACGTGCGCCACCTGGGCGCCGACCACGACACCGGCGACACCGCCGTGCTCGACGGCGCCGGTGGCGTGTTCTTCACCGGCGGGGATCAGCTGCGCATCGTCGACGTGCTCGGCGGCACGCCGCTCGGCGACGCGATCGTGCGGCTCTGGCATGGCGGAGCGGTCGTGGCCGGCACCTCGGCCGGCGCCTCCGTGCTCGGCGCGACGATGATCGGCCGCGGGCGCGGCGAGGAGTCGCCCACCGACGATTCCGTCGAGCTCGAGCAGGGGCTCGGCATCGTGCCATCGCTGGTGATCGACCAGCACTTCGCCGAGCGCGGTCGCATCGGCCGGCTCGTCGCGGCGGTGGCGGCCGCGCCGCAGTCGCTCGGCGTGGGCATCGACGAGAACACCGCCATCGACGTGCGCGGCGACGTGTTCGAGGTGCTCGGCGAGGGCGGCGTCACCGTCATCGACGGTGCGGAGCTCCGCGCGGTCGGCGAGGGCGAGGGCGGCCGGGTGCTGTCGGTGACGGATGTGCGGGCGCACCTGCTCGCCGCCGGCGACCGCTTCGACCTGGCCGCGCGGCATCCTGTGATCCGGGAGCGCTGAGCGCCTGGCTCAGTGCCCGAAGTAGCCGCGGTAGTACTCGTACACCCAGCCGACGAGCGCGACGACGCCGATCGCCGCGCCGATGCCGGCGATCCACCACCCGATCGCGACGCCCAGGAACACCAGCGCCGCCGCCGCGCCCAGCACCAGGGGCCACCAGCTGAACGGGCTGAAGAAGCCCTGCTCGGCCTCGCCCTCGTCGATCTCGGCGGTCTCGCGGTCCTCCGGCAGCGTGCCGCCCTGGTTCCGCGTCACCAACCGCAGATAGAAGGCGATGAGCCCGGCGAGCACCGCGGTCAGCGCCAGCGCGGTCGTACCCGCCCACTCGATCACCGTGGCGCCCTCGTTGCCCGATGGGTCGGTCGCCAGACGCTGCGACTCGTAGACCAGGTTCCAGACGACGTAGGCGACGGTCGCGACCGCGAAGAACACCGAGAGCACCCAGAACAAGCGCGTGAAACCGACCATGCGAGTCACGGTACGGCCGGGTCGGAACGCGCGTCAGGGCTTGCCCCACGCCGCTGCCTGGGATATCCCCGGCATCCCTGTCAATCCCACGCTGTCGGCGACGCACCCCCATAGCGTCGGAGCATGGGATCGCTGCCGCACCTGCCCGCAGACAGCTCGCTCGCCTTCCTCACCGAGGGTTACCGGTTCGGGCAGCACCGGTTCGACCGCCTCGACACCGATGCGTTCTCGACGAGGTTGTTGGGCCGCCGCGTCACCATGCTGCGTGGCGCCGACGCCGCCCGGTTCTTCTACGAGGGCGGCCGCTTCACCCGCGATCGGGCGCTGCCCGTCTCGGTGCTGCATTCGCTGCAGGACGAGGGCAGCGTGCAGACCCTCGCCGGTGACGCGCACCGGCGTCGCAAGGGCATGTTCCTCGGCATGATCGACGACGCCGGCATGAGCGCCCTCGTCGACGCGTTCCGCCGGCGATGGCAGAATGCCGTGCCCCGCTGGGCGCAGCAGCCGAGCGTGCACCTGCACGACGAGGTCGCGCGGCTGCTCACCGGCGCAGCGTGCGATTGGGCGGGCATCCCGCTGACCGACGACGAGTTGGACGCGCGGACCGGCGAGTTCCTCGCCATGTTCGGCCGCGCGGGCACCTTCGGCCCGCTGAACTGGGCTGCACGGGCCCAGCGGCTGCGCACCGAGGCATGGGCCCGCCGGGTCGTCGGCGAGGTCGAGCCGGTGCCGGGGTCGCCGCTGGAGGCGATCGTGCGCCATGTGGATGCCGACGGGCAGCCGCTCACCCGGGATGCCGCCGCGGTGGAGCTGCTCAACGTGCTGCGCCCCACCGTCGCGGTCGCGCGGTTCGTCGTGTTCGCGGCGTGGGCGCTGCGCCGCCACCCGGAGTGGGCGAGCCGGTTCGCCGCCGGCGATGACGACGAGCTGGGCGCCTTCGTGCAGGAGGTGCGCCGGTTCTCGCCGTTCTTCCCGGTGGTCGGCGGCCGGGCCGCCGCCGACCTGGAGTGGCAGGGCATCCCCTTCCCACGCGACTCGTGGGTGCTGCTCGATCTGTTCGCCACCAATCGGCACCACACCATCTGGGTCGACCCGGAGCGGTTCGATCCCACCCGCTTCCGCTCGCCGCACGGGCGGAACGAGTTCATCCCGCAGGGCGCCGGAGTCGCGACCGACGGGCATCGCTGCCCCGGCGAGGAGCCCACGGTCGACCTGCTCGCGGAGTCGGTGCGGCTGCTCACCCGCGGCATGCGCTACACGGTGCCGCCGCAGGATCTCAGGGTCAGCCTCCGACGCTTCCCGGCCATCCCGCAGAGCGGTTTCGTGATGACCGACGTGCGGCCGTCGGCGGGCTGACGGGTGCGCTCAGACTGCGCGGTGCCACCACCGGCGCAGCGGGTTCTCCTCGGGCAGGTGCTCCGCCAACGTCGTCCCCGCCCGTCGCACTCGTCGTACCATCGCCCGGCCGTCGGCGAACGGGCGGCCAGAGATGCCGACCACGAGTCGCCGGTCGTACAGCACGCGCTCGCCCGGGTCGAGGCGGTAGCTCAGGTCGAAGTCGTCGTGCAACTCGGGCTCGTCGCGCGGTACGGAGGCGCTGACCGCATGCCAGGCGGCCGCGCGCATCGCGAAGTTCGAGCCGAACAGCGGCGTGCGCGCGATCGCGCCCCGCACGGTCACGAAGTACGCGCGCATGTAGAGCAGGTCGGCGGCGGCCCTGGCCACCGGGCCGAGGTCGTAGAACCGGCCGCGTCCGGTGATCGCCACCGCGTCGGGGTGCTGCTCGAGCATCCGCTCGATCCGCTCCAACCAGCCGGGCGGCGCGATCGAGTCGGCGTCGCACCGGGCGATGATGTCGCCGGATGCCCGGTCGTAGCCCGCCGAGGCTGCTGCGGTGATCCCCGGCCGGTCCTCGCCGATCACCGTGGCGCCGTGGCGGCGTGCTACCTCGACGGTGTCGTCGGTGCTGCCGTTGTCGACCACGATCACCTCGTCGGGACGGCGCCGCTGGCCCGAGAGCGCCGCGAGGCACCGGTCCAGCATCACCGCGTCGTCCTTCGCCGGGATCACCACCGAGATGCTGGTCATGCTCGTGCCCGTCAGAGCGTCGCGGCCTGGTCGTCGTCGCGCTCGGTGCCGGCGCTGCGCCGGCGGTGCTTGATCAGCCCCGTCGCCAGCATCAGCAGTCCCGCGCCGGCGAGGGCGGCGGAGAGCACGACGAGCACACCCTGCAGGGCGCCCTGACCCGAGGCGGCGCCCGGGGTCTCGTTCATGGCGAGGGTGATGTACGTGATGATGCCGATGACACCGAGCACCAGCGCGATCGCCCCCGGGATGATCAGGCGGCGTCCGCCGCGTCGGTTCCGCAGGTGGTCGAGATCGGTCATGCTCCGAACGTAGGCGGTGCGCCACGGACGGTGCCAGGGTGGTGCGTCGGCCGGAGCCGCCCCGTACAATCCCTGAGCTCAGCGCTGCTGCGGCGCCCTCTCGTCCGGCTCGGGCACGAGCTCGAGACCGGAGGCGGAGGCCGCGCTGAGCGTCAGCGCCTCGAGCCAGGCCCGGTTGAGCTGCGGCTTCTCGGCGAGGTCGAACCGGTACTGGATGGGCGTCGCCGGGTGGATCCAGACGATCGTGCGACCCTCGCCGATCTCGGGCTCGTCGCGCCAGGTCAAGTGGAACGACTCCCCGCGGCGCAGCTTCGCGCCGATCACGAGCTGCAGATGCGCGAGCAGACGGTCGTCGAAGTCGACGGAGACGGTGCCGTCGATGCTGAGCTTTCCCATGCGTCCTCCGGTCGATCCCGAACTGGACGAACGAGTCGCTCAGCGGCTCAACACGCTACTCGTGCGAACCGTGCACGGGAAGGCCCTGAGCGCGCAGGGCGACCGCTTCGCTCACCCAGCGGGCGTGCAGGGCCCACGGGTCGCCGACGCCGGCGCGCACCCGCTCGACATGCTCGATCAGCGGCGGCTCGGCGCGGAACCACTCGCTGCCCGGGAAGCGCAGCTCGGCGAACTGCTCGTGCCGTCGGCGCTCGACGGTGCGGTCGCCGCGCTCGAACCCGAGCAGCTCCTCCCAGGTCAGCGCGGCGAAGCGGGTGCGCGGGTTGGCCGTCGTGCCGATCTTGATGCGGTCCCCGTGCCGCAGGTAGTAGACGACGTCGACCCGCGGCGGCGTCGACTCGGCGGGCGCCTCACCGTAGCGCCACTCGCACACCGCGCACAGCCAGCCCGACGGGTAGTGCACCCCGAGCCGCGACGCGCAGGCCGGGCACGGCGAGGGCAGCACGTCGACGCCGCCCCGGTCCCGCTCCACCACGGCATGCGCCTGCTCGAGGTGGTCGTCGCACAGCGGCAGGTCGTCGAGGGCCGCCGCGGCGGCGCAGCCGGGTATCGCGCAGCGCATGCGGCCACGGTAATCGGCGACGCGGACATCCGGACTCCCAGGGCCCTCCCAAGGCCCGCCGGTACCGTCGACGGGTTCTTCCGCCCCCGAACGGATGCCTCATCGCCATGACCCGACGTGCCTCGCTGCTCCGCCGCCTGCCGGTCGCCCTCGCGGCCGCCGGCGTCGCGCTCGCACTGCTGGCGCTGCCGACGATCGCGCCGCCGCGGGCTGCGACGGCGGAGCAGTTCCTCGACGCCTATGCGGAGCGCAACTCGCAGACGCTGCGCGTGCCCGCGGAAGCCGGCGTGCTCGCGGCGGCCCGCGACGGCTTCGGCGCCACACCGGGTGTCGACAGCCTCGTCGCCGAGGGGACGAACCATGCATGGGCGAAGCTCGTCATGCTGCTCGGCGGATGGCCGATGAGCGAGAGCAACGTGACCGTGTTCACACGGTGGATGCGGCAGGAGAACGGCCCCGACGACTGGTGGAACCGCAACAACCCGCTCAACAACGGGTGGGGCTCCGGCGGGGGTGGCGGGCTCGGCAGCTACGACTCGCTGGTCACCGCCGCCGAGAACGCGGCGGAGGCGCTGCACGGCAACCCCGGGTACGCGGACATCGTGGCCGGCTTCGCGACGTCGGCGCCGACCGCCGAGATCGAGCAGGCCATCTGGGCGTCACCGTGGGCGACCAGCCACTACCACTACGGCGGCCACTGGTCCTCCGCTCCGGTGCCGGTCGTCAGCGCTCCGCCGGAGGCCTGGGGCTGAGACGGCGAGGCCGCCGCCGGAGCGTTCCTCCGACGACGGCCTCGTGACCTTCGATGCTGCTCATCGCAGCGGCTCGAGCAGGCGCAGCGTGCGCTCCGCGACCCGTTCGCGCTCGAGACGGGCCAACTGCTGCTCGACCCGATTGGCGCGACGCTCCCGCGACTCGCCGTGGGGCCGCCGGCCCCAGGTGATCAGCGCGACGCCGACGTGCAGCGCCAGGCGGTCGATCAGGCCGACGCGGCGGGGCTCGTAGTCGAGCGCCGTATCGACGGGTTGCGGTGGATGCGTCGTGCTGTGCAGCTGCACAGGCGACAGGGTGGTGTTCATGATGGGTTCCTCAACTGCATGACGGCGCACTCGGACCGAGCGGTCGTCGACCGGTGCCGCTCGTGGCGGCGGATGGGCGGGCATCCTGAGCGGACGCCTCCGGGGCGGTTCCGGATCCCGCACGCACGGGTCACCGTGCTCGGGATCGCTGCTTCATCAGCGTCGCCACCGTCTGATCGACCGAGTGGCGGGTGCCGACCGGTCTAGCAGGCGGTGAGGACGCCGACGAAGCCTGCGGGGGTGCGCATGTCGAATGCTGCTGGAATCATCTCGCTGGCCTCCTTTCGTCTCGGCGTTTGCTCAGCCACCGTATCGGCGCGAAGCGCGTGGGCGCAAGCACCGGCCATCACGAATCGGTCACGCGGCCTGGTATAGTCGTACGGTTCGTTTCGAACGGGCGCCCGTAGCTCAATGGATAGAGCATCTGACTACGGATCAGAAGGTTGGGGGTTCGAGTCCCTCCGGGCGCACGAACGAGGAAAGCCCCGCGGCATCGCTGCGGGGCTTTCCTCGTTCCCGGGCCAAGCTGTGGCGGCGGCTCGACTGGGGCGTCGAGTCCCTTCACGCGCTGCACCCTCCCAGCGCATCCGCGCCATCGATGTGCAACCGCGCCACATCTTCGTGGCGCAATCGCACCGTTCTGGCGCGGAACCGCTAGAGCAGCTCGAGGTGGGCGTGGTCGCCGCCCGACGTCTTCGCCGCGTACATCGCGGCGTCGGCGGCGCGCAGCAGCGACCGCTCGTCGATGCGACCGTCGGAGGCGACGGCGATGCCGATGGATGCGGTGACACCGTGTCCGTCGGAGAGCCAGTCGATCGGGGCCGAGATC